>NZ_JAMXSI010000029.1:0-3091 GCF_024124705.1 Halomonas sp. Mc5H-6 | reverse complement strand
GGATCAAGGGGTTCGACCAACTGAAGCTGGTCGTGGACAACGTCCAGTTTCGGGATGGAGAGCAGGTGGATGATCAAACTGGCAGAGACGCCGCCTGATGGTCATACACCAGATTTGACAATAACTCATCTGATGTGGACTCCCAACGAACGCTTGATGTACGGAATTGAGTACGGCTATTTCGAAACGGAGTTGGCCGATGGCCGTGAAGAAGATGCGAGCCGTGTGATGGTGGCTGCCCAGTATAGTTTCTAGGGTGAGTTAGTAGCATAGCAGAGAAGCTGTTTTGATCGATTGCTTGGGCGTATGCCCAAGCTTTTTTATGGTTCTTCGTCACTTCATGTGGGGCCTGATCGAACAGGCGACCCACAATACCACTGTCACTAAACTGAATAAGAAAGATCAGTCGCGTCGGGAACACTTTTGATGACCAAATCGATACAGATGAAGTCGCGCATGGCCTGGCTGTCATAGATGGCATCTTCAAGCGCTTCGTCGACCAGTGCATACCATTGCTGAAGGAAGTAGATCCGCAACATCTGTCCCAGGAACCGTTCCCGGCGGGTGACCTTCTTATTGTTCTGGTGCTCAGCCTGAGCAAACGAGATCTGTTTCATCGAGAACTCTGGCGGGTAGTGGAAAACTGTATTTTGCCCTGCCGGTGGCACTTAGGCAGCAACGGTCGTATTTATGCAGTGTTTCCTTAAAAGAGGCTCGCAGTAGGCTTGCTTCTACTAGAGTTTATTTCAAAATAATTACCTCAATAATTTGAAAGCCTGAGTTAAAGCAAATGAATTTCTCCATAGAAGTTCACGTCCAACCGGAGCGCTCGCCCCGGCTGGCTTAGAGCTTAGCTGGCCATTGCGGCACATTCTTCAGCGCAGCGGTGACAAGCTTGGGCACACTCTTGGCAGTGGGATGCATCATGTTTTTCACACTCATCACCACATTTCTTACAAATGTCGGCACATAGACGGCAGATCTCGTGCGCAAACTCACTTTCTTGTGCCATAAATGAGGCGGCTAACCGACAAATTTGAGCACATTGCATGTTAAGGCGAATACATTCCGCCATCATTTTTACGTTGTCTTCTTTTAGACACTCAGTTGCACACTTGTCGCAATAAGCAGCGCATATGTGACAAGCTTCAATGCAGTTTTCGTATTTTTTGAAGTCCATCTCGGTTCTCCATTTATTAAATCAAATTTTATTTACCATAGTTCTTGCTTGGCATAATAAAGCTAGAACAACCTAAAAGATAAATCAAGGAAAGGTAACCTGGTAACTAATCAAAAAATATAAAAATAAACCAGGTAGCTGTGCGTTACTTGCCGTAATTTTTATTATTCAGCTAGGATTCAGGAAGGCCTACTATAATAAATTTTTTGTCAAAAAAACACTGAAACGTTCGCTGCGCTTGTAAGTTACCTCGCCACGAGATCCTAATTAAAATTAATTAGGTGAAAGAACTAAATTAACAGTGAAAGAAATTAAGTTCTAAGCATTATAAAAATAATCTCCTTTTAGGAGACTAGCTCAGCCTAATAAGCTTCTTAAGGAGTCAGTATGAAAAGTAATCTCTACTTCTCTGACGGCCTGGCTACCCCAGGGTCGCCAGGGAGGGGAAAAGGTCGACCATGAGACTGGAAAGCCGTGTCATGGTACCCGAGACGATGGCGATGCCCATCAGGATCACAATCGTGCCCGCCACGGGGCGAGCATAGGCACTCCACCTTCCCAGGCTTTGCCGATGCAGAGCGAATCGGTTAATCAGTAAAGTGCTGGCAAGAAAAGGTAGCGCCAGTCCTGCCGAGTAGGCACTGAGATAAATCATTCCAGCCTGGGCACTAGCAGCATTGGACGTGGCCATCAAAATGGCGCCCAGTATAGGGCCGATACAGGGGGTCCAACCGATGGCAAAAGAGACCCCGAACACTGTCGCCGACAGCGGGGAGCCACCCTGGACATTGGGTGTGAACTGAAAGGTACGCTGGAATAGCGGCAATCGGAACACGCCGGTCATAAAGAGGCCCAGCACGATCACCGCCGCGCCGGCAACCCAGTTGAATTCTTGGCGATACCCTCGCATCAGTTGCCCGATACTACTGGCACCGAGCCCGAGTAGGATGAACACGATGCTGAAGCCGAAGACGAAGAAGGCACTGAGGGTCAATGCCTCTAACCGCCTGTCGGCTTTACCGGCACTACCGCCTGTGACCACCGACAGGTAGGCCGGTAACAGGGGCAGCGTGCAGGGCGAGAAGAAGGAGATCAATCCGCCGATAAAGGCGCCGACCAAGCCGATGGAAGAGAGAGATTCCAATGTGTTATCGCAACTTAAGTTATGGAGACGGCCAACAAGGGTATTGATACCAATCCCATGGTGCTACCTCCTATCATATCCATTTTAGCGCCGTAAGAATTTTAAGGCTTACAGCTGCTTTAAGGTCAACCTTTATTGACAAATTATTTGTCTCCTATCGAATTGCAAATATTACACATCAAGCTTGACCTTAAAGTTGACTTCAAAGTTATGGTGGCTACTCAATGAATGACATGAGGACATTTCCATGGCGCTACAACTGGGCGAGACAGCACCAAACTTCACGATCGAATCCACGCAAGGCACGGTCAACTTTCACCAATGGCTTGACGACAGCTGGGCGGTGCTGTTCTCGCACCCCGCTGATTTTACGCCAGTATGCACCACAGAACTGGGCGCGTTTGCCAAGCGAAAGAACGAATTCACCCAGCGGGGTGCCAAACTGGTTGGGGTTTCGGTGGATCCCCTCAGCTCTCACCACGACTGGGCGAGGGATATTGAACAGACTCAGGGCGCAGCTCTGAACTACCCCTTGCTGGCTGACGAAGATCAGGTGGTGGCGAAGCTGTATGGAATGATTCACCCGAAAGCCGACCCTAAACTGACGGTGCGTACGGTCTTCATCATCGATTCTGACAAGAAAATTCGTCTCACTTTGACGTATCCGCCCAGCACTGGACGTAATGTCGACGAGATACTGCGGGTTCTTGATTCGCTGCAGTTAACCGACAAACACAAAGTGGCCACGCCCGTTGACTGGCATAACG
>NZ_JAMXSI010000028.1:0-3298 GCF_024124705.1 Halomonas sp. Mc5H-6 | reverse complement strand
GGAGGACCGGTGCCAACTATCGGCGTTACCCATTGGAAGCCGTGGATCGGTTGCAGTTTATCGTTCATGCCAAGCAGTGGGGCTTCACGCTACAAGAGATTCGGGAGCTGTTAATGCTTCAGGATGCTAATGGCGACCGGGCGCAAGCTAAACGCATCGCCAGCGAGAAGCTGCACAAGGTGCGAGAGCAGATCAAACATCTCACGCGGATTGAAGCCGTATTATCGAAAACATTGAGTGAGTGTGCAGGCGAAGGGCCTATGCAGGAAGGCTGCCCGATTGTTGAAGCTATCGCTGAGCAGACTGAATGATCGGGCATTTTCTCGATAGCGAACATGGGAATCAAGTTTGCCTACCGGGTCGTCGATAAATTAACAGGGAGATCGTCATTATGGCGCAATACGTCGATATCGAGATTCGTGGTATGTCCTGTGCTTCCTGTATTGGGCGTGTGGAGCGTGCACTCGGGCAGCTGCCAGGCGTGATCAACGCTCAAGTGAACCTCGCCACACAGAAGGCGGCTATCCAGGTCGAAGCTGGTACCGCGACCACTAGCCTATTCGACGCCATTGAAACGGCGGGCTATCAACCGGTAGTGGAAAGCATCGACATACCCGTCATCGGCATGAGTTGCGGATCTTGTGTCTCTCGGATAGAGCGAACGCTAACGAAACTGCCCGGCATGGTGGAAGTAAGTGTTAACCTCGCTACCCAGAAGGCCTTCGTTCGTTTCCTGCCGGGAACCGTTTCGTTAACGCGTATTCAGCATGCCATCCGCGAGGCAGGCTATGAACCGCAGGATACCGATGCGCCGCCACCAACGGACAACGAGGACCAGGAGAGAGCCGAGCTTCGCCGTCGCGTCGTGCTCGCGGCAATATTGACGATTCCGGTGGTCATCATCGCCATGGGGAAAATGATTCCCACTTTTGAAACGCTTTTAACGAGTTTAATGTCGCATCGCGGCTGGATGGGCATCGAGTGGTTGTTGACCACACCGGTGCAGTTCTATGCCGGCGCACGCTTTTATCGTGCCGGCTACGCCGAACTCCGGCACTTTAATCCGGGCATGAACAGCCTTGTCATGATCGGCTCAAGCGCCGCCTATTTCTATTCGGTCGCCGCCCTGCTTGTGCCCGAGCTCTTCCCTACTGGAACCGCCGTGAGCTACTTCGAAGCGGCGGCGGTGATCGTGACGCTAATTCTGCTCGGTCGCTATTTCGAACACATTGCCAAAGGGCGCACCTCAGAAGCAATCAAGAAGCTTCTGCAATTGCAGGCGAAAACCGCCCGCGTCATCCGCGAGGATGAAACCGTCGAGCTGCCTATCGACGCCGTCGTCACGGGCGATCGTATTTTGGTTCGCCCAGGGGAGCGTGTTCCAGTCGATGGCATCGTTGAGGAAGGTCACTCTTACGTTGATGAGTCGATGATCAGTGGTGAGCCAGTGCCGGTCGCCAAACAGAGGGATTGCGAAGTCGTCGGTGGCACTATCAACAAGAATGGCGCACTTACCTTCCGCGCCACGCGGGTCGGTGCCGACACCGTGCTGTCGCAGATCGTCAAGATGGTGGAAGCGGCCCAGGCGGAGAAGCCCCCGATTCAGCAGCTGGCCGACAAGGTTGCCGGGGTGTTCGTACCCCTGGTCATCGCGATCGCCGCGCTTACTTTCGCACTCTGGTTCGTTTTCGGACCGGCGCCGTCGTTGTCCTTTGCTTTCGTCACTACCGTGAGCGTGCTGCTGATTGCCTGCCCCTGTGCAATGGGCCTGGCCACCCCGACGGCGATTATGGTCAGTACCGGTAAAGGGGCCGAGATGGGGGTGCTATTTCGCAAAGGGGCGGCGCTTGAGACGCTGGCCAAGATGAATACGGTGGTGCTGGACAAGACCGGCACTCTGACCCAAGGACGCCCCGAGCTGACCGACTTCGAAGCGATCAACGCTCATGAAAACGAGGTTCTGCGACTAGTCGCGGCGGTGGAAGCGCAAAGCGAGCACCCCATTGCCGAGGCCATCGTCCAGGGCGCCAAGGCCCACGGGTTGGAATTACCCTCGGTCAGTCGCTTTAGTGCCGAGCCTGGCTACGGCATAGAAGCCGAGGTCGACGGCCACTTGGTGCATGTGGGAGCTGATCGTTACATGCGTCGGCTGGAAATCGAGCTCGGCCAGGCAGAAACACGCGCCAAGGTGTTAGCCGAGAACGCCAAGAGCCCGCTCTATGCCGCGGTAGACGGTCAGCTTGCTGCAGTCATCGCGGTGGCGGACCCACTTAAAGAGGGCTCTACCGAGGCCATCGCAGCACTCAAAGCGCAAGGGCTGGAAGTGGCCATGCTCACCGGCGATAACCATGCCACTGCCGATGCTATCGCCCGACAGGTTGGCATCCACCAAGTTCTCGCTGAGGTGCTGCCCGACCAGAAAGCGGCAGAGATCCGGCGTCTCCAGGCGGAGGGCAAGCGTGTCGCTTTTGTGGGGGACGGGATCAATGATGCACCCGCTTTGGCCCAGGCTGACGTGGGCATTGCGATCGGCACTGGCACCGATATCGCCATCGAGTCCGGCGATGTGGTGTTGATGAGTGGCGATTTGCGAGGCATCGTCAATGCCACGGCGCTCTCCAAGCGTACCCACCGAACTATTATCGGCAATTTCGTCTGGGCCTATGGCTACAACGTAGCGCTAATCCCTGTAGCGGCGGGCGTACTCTATCCGTTCATCGGCGTATTGCTCAGCCCCATGCTAGCGGCGGCGGCCATGAGCGTTTCCAGTGTCTTTGTGCTGACTAACTCGTTGCGGCTACGCCGTTTCATGCCGGATACCAGCAATGCCACACCACGTCCAAACGATGCTGTTCATCGCGCCTAAACCAAACACCGTACTGTTAAAGAGGAATTCAAAATGATGGGAAGTGAAAGCTGCATGTGGGGCATGGCGGGGATGGGCTTAATAGCAATCTTGTTGATTATTGCACTGGTGTTTGGTGTTGCTGCGCTTGCCAAATACCTGTTTTCAAAAAAATAAAATGGAAATAGCAAAATATTAATCAACAAACCCTCCGCTTAGCTCGGAGAAACGGCAGCATATGATGTGGGACGAATATGGCAACCCAGCTTAGCGTAAAGCAAAAGCTCTTTTTGGGGCTCACTCTATTGATGGGCTTGGCGGCCCTGTATTGGATTCTGATGGAGACCGGCGCCTTGTCGGTCTTGACCGACAAGCAAGCCTTGCGTGAGTGGGTTGATAGGCTAGGCGTCTGGGGGCCATTGGCCATCATCTTTATGATGATGACGGCCATTG
>NZ_JAMXSI010000027.1:0-3640 GCF_024124705.1 Halomonas sp. Mc5H-6 | reverse complement strand
ATAGACGCCCTAGAAGGCGAAAAGGCCGAGCTTCAACAACAGATCCACCACCACACCGTGGTTATGCCTCGGCAAAAGTTGATGGAAAGCATCACGCCCAACGAACACTTGGCCGGTTCAGCTATTCGAGAGATCCTGCACCACTTCGATATTGGCGAGGGGGATAAGATCCTGAAGAAAGATGGCACGCCGGTTTATGTTGAACGCCAAGATAAGTATGGCGATATGACCTATCAGGAAGTGCAGTTCGATGAAGAAGGGATCGTGGCCCTCTATGAAGACGGTATCCTCCCGGCGTTGGGCTCTATGCTAAGTGGCAGCAAGGCAAGTGGCGGCAATGCGCCTGGCAATACTGGTGGCGAGTTTCCCAGCAAGCCCAAAGAGGAGCAGCCAGCCGCAAAGCCAGCGGAGGCGCCCACCTTCGGTATGCGCTGATTTAGTGGTATAATATACAGGTCACGAATCCCGAGCGTGACCGGATGGCAGGCAAACCCCGTGGGTAAGTCTGCCACCCACCTTCCGCCGCCTGTGGTGGCACTGCAAGACCCCTCTCGCCTGTGGCGAACCCTCGAAGACCTGTGGTCTGTGAGAATCACTCCTACTAATGCAAAGGTGATTCCATGGCGACCCTACGCCTTACCGACATTATCGAACCCTCTAGCTTCACCGAATACCAGATCCAAGAATCCATGCAGAAGACGGCTTTGGTTCGCGCTGGTGTAGCTGTTCAAAACCCTGTGATTGCCAGCCAGCTTGCCGCTGGTGCCCAATCGTTCACCGTGCCTTTCTGGCATGACCTGGCCGACGATGAAGCCAACATCGTCAACGATGACCCCGCTATCCTTTCTAGCCCCAAGAAGATTGGCAGCGGTAAGCAGATCATCCGAAAATCATTCCTTCACCAATCATGGTCTGCCATGAACCTGGCGTCTGAGATCGCCGGGGATGATGCCCTGATGCGTATTCAGAGCCGCGTGCTGGCCTACTGGGATCGACAGCTACAACGCCGTTTAGTGGCCTCTCTACGCGGTATCCTGGCGGATAACGTAGCAACCGATGCCAGTGATATGGTCGTGGACATTTCCGCTGAAACGGACGCTGCCGGGGTCTTTGGTGCAGAGGCGGTCATTGATGCCTCGGGCACCCTTGGCGACTCAATGAACGACCTGGTGGCTATCGGTATGCACAGCGATGTTTACCGCCGCGCCCTCAAGAATGACCTAATCGAGTTTATCCCCGACTCCCAGGGCGGCACTATTGCCACCTTCCGGGGCCTGGCAACGGTCGTGGATGACGGTCTGCCAGTAGACGGCGGCAATTATACGTCTGTGCTGTTTGGGCGTGGTGCCGTGGGCTATGGGGCTGCCGCGCCTCAGATCGCAGAGGGGACGGAAGTAGAGAACCTACCGTCTGCTGGTCGTGGTGGCGGTCAACAGATTCTCCACTCTCGCATGAATATCGGTATGCACCCCGCTGGCTTCTCATGGCAGGAAACCACCGTTTCGGATGAATCCCCGAGCTTGTCCGAGCTGATCCTAGCCGATAACTGGACGCGCACCGTTGAGCGCAAGGCTGTACCCCTGGCCTTCCTTATCGCCCGCGTAGAGTAACCAGACTGGCCCCCTCGGGGGCCTTTTCGTTAGGAGGTTTCCTTATGACTAAGCAGCGTGTCGCCTGCAACGGTTCTCAGAAAAAACCACCCAAAAATGCAGTGAAGAAAATTATCGACCTGGCATCCCGTGGCGTGTCCAAAAAAGGCATTGCCCGTGGGCTAGGCTGTTCGCCTGACTTGTTTAACGCCTGGCTGGATAACTACCCCGAATTGCAAACCGCCCTGGATGAAGGCCGTGAAATGGAGCATGGCGAACTGTTTGGTTCCCTGTTCGATTCCGCCAAGACCGGCAACGTCACCGCCGCGATATTTCTCCTCAAGACCCGGCACGGTTACAGGGAAGGGGATCAAGGCGACCTGGCTAACCGCGTGTCGGTAACGTTCAATCTTCCGGGGCCACAATCCATGGAGGACTTCACCCGTACCATTAACGGGGGCGAGGTGGACAATGAAAGAGATTAAGCTGAATGGTTTTCAGGAGAAGGCCCTGGCGCTGCCTGAAGAGTTCGACCTATTTCTAGGCGGTGGCCGGGGTGGCGGCAAATCCTACGCCTTGGCGCTGTTAGCCATGCGTCACGTTGAAATGTATGGCGACAAAGCCCGCATCCTCTACCTGCGGAAGACCTACAAGGGCCTGGCTGACTATGAGCTAATCACCCGAGAGCTGTTCGCCATGGTCTATGGCACCGCTGCCCGGTATAACGCCGGGGAACACGTTTGGCGCTTTCCCAATGGCGGGTATATGGAGCTAGGCCAGCTTGAAACCCATGGGGACTATGCCAAGTATCAAGGCCGATCGTTCACCCTGCTGATAGTGGACGAAGCAGGACAATACCCGAGTTCAGAATTACTCGACATCATGCGTTCTAACTTGCGTGGCCCTAAAGAAATGCCCGTGCGTGTCGTGATCGCTGCGAACCCAGGCGGGCCGGGGCACCACTGGTTAGCTAAGCGCTATGTCTTTCAGGCTGACCCCTGGACACCGTTTTACGAATCCAAGAGCAAGCGACAGTGGATCTATGCGCCCTCCACCTTCGATGGGAACCGGTTTATTGATACCGAACAATACCGCGACCAACTCCAAAGCGCTTGCCCTGATGACCCCGAGCTATTGAGGGCATGGCTTGAAGGTGACTGGGCGGTAAACCGTGGGGCTTACTTTGCCTCAGTGATCGAAGAAAGCCGCAACGCCGTACCCACTTGGCAAGACATACCCGAGGATTGGAGCGTTCACCTAACCCATGACTTTGGCTCAAGCGCCCCGAGCGTCACTTATATATGCGCGGTAAGCCCCGGCGGTGAAGGGCCTGATGGTCGCTACTACCCAAGAGACTCTATTGTACTGGTGGATGAACTGCACACTGCTAGGCGCGAGAACCCCAACAATGGGCTTGGCTGGACGGTGCCGGTACTGGCTGAAGAGATCGTGAAGTGGTGCGCAGAATGGGAAGTAAAACCGCAAGGCGTGGCGGATGATGCGATATTTGCCAAGACAGGTTCAGGGGCGGGAAGTATTGCCGATGAGTTCTCTAAGGCGGGGGTAAGGTTCACGCCAGCAAAGAAGGCCGACAGAATCACAGGCTGGAACATCATGCGCCGCTTACTGGCTGATGCCGGGAAGCCAGATAGGCCGGGGCTTTATATCGCACGGCACTGTGAATATTTCTGGGATACCGTGCCGTACCTGGCGAGAGATCAGAAGCGCGTAGAAGACCTAGAGACAACCGGCCCTGACCATGCGGCTGATGCGGTGCGTTATGGATGCCTTCGCAAAGATCGCGTTATTGATATAGGGCCAATACGCTGGGGGTAGTCGACATAGGGACTAGTCGACGAGTACCCACCATGAAGAAATCCTCGACAGGCTGAGCACACCCTCCTATGTAACGGCAGTGAGTTGAAGCCCTAGCCGACGCTGGGGCTTTTTCCATTTGAAATGGAGGAAGTGAATAGCCGGAATTGCGGCCTTTTCCCGCATTTAGATGTGAGCCTGAGTCACTTCTAGGCGTGGTCAACCTGGCCTACCCA
>NZ_JAMXSI010000026.1:0-4182 GCF_024124705.1 Halomonas sp. Mc5H-6 | reverse complement strand
GGAGGACCGGTGCCAACTATCGGCGTTACCCATTGGAAGCCGTGGATCGGTTGCAGTTTATCGTTCATGCCAAGCAGTGGGGCTTCACGCTACAAGAGATTCGGGAGCTGTTAATGCTTCAGGATGCAAATGGCGACCGGGCACAAGCTAAACGCATCGCCGGCGAGAAGCTGCACAAGGTTCGCGAGCAGATCAAACACCTCACGCGGATTGAAGCCGTATTATCGAAAACATTGAGTGAGTGTGCAGGCGAAGGGCCTATGCAGGAAGGCTGCCCGATTGTTGAAGCTATCGCTGAGCAGACTGAATGATTGGGCATTTTCTCGACAGCGAATACGGGAATCAAGTTTGCCTATCGGGTCGTCGATAAATTAACAGGGAGATCGTCATTATGACGCAATACGTCGACATCGAGATTCGTGGTATGTCCTGTGCTTCCTGTGTTGGGCGTGTGGAGCGTGCACTCAGCCAGCAGCCAGGCGTGATCAACGCTCAAGTAAACCTCGCCACACAGAAGGCGGCTATCCAGGTCGAAGCAGGTACCGCAACCACTAACCTACTCAATGCCATTGAAACGGCAGGCTATCAACCGGTGGTAGAAAGCCTCGACATACCCGTCACCGGCATGAGTTGCGGATCTTGTGTCTCTCGGATAGAGCGAACGCTAACGAAGTTGCCCGGCATAGTGGAGGTGAGTGTTAACCTCGCCACCCAGAAAGCCTTCGTTCGTTTCCTGCCGGGAGCCGTTTCGTTACCGCGTATTCAGCATGCCATCCGCGAGGCAGGCTATGAACCACAGGATACCGATACGCCGCCACCGACGGACAGCGAGGACGGGGAGAGAGCTGAGCTTCGCCGCCGAGTCGTGCTCGCGGCAATATTCACGATTCCGGTGGTCATCATCGCCATGGGGAAAGTGATTCCCGCTTTTGACACGCTTTTAACAAGTCTAATGCCGCATCGCGGCTGGATGGGCGTTGAGTGGTTGTTGACCACACCGGTGCAGTTCTATGCCGGGGCACGCTTCTATCGTACTGGCTTCGCCGAACTCCGGCATTTTAATCCAGGCATGAACAGCCTCGTTATGATCGGCTCGAGCGCTGCCTACTTCTATTCGGTCGCCGCCCTGCTGGTGCCCGCGCTCTTCCCCGTCGGAACCGCCGTGAGCTATTTCGAAGCGGCAGCGGTCATCGTGACGCTAATTCTGCTCGGTCGCTATTTTGAACACATTGCCAAAGGTCGTACTTCCGAGGCGATCAAGAAGCTTCTGCAATTACAGGCGAAAACTGCCCGCGTCATCCGCGAGGATGAAACCGTCGAGCTGCCTATCGACGCCGTCGTCACGGACGATCGTATTTTGGTTCGCCCAGGGGAGCGTGTTCCAGTCGATGGCATCGTTGAGGAGGGTCACTCCTATATTGATGAGTCGATGATCAGCGGTGAGCCAGTGCCGGTCGTCAAACAGCAGGATTCCGAAGTCGTCGGTGGCACTATCAACAAGAACGGTGCACTTACCTTTCGGGCCACGCGAGTTGGTGCCGACACCGTTTTGTCGCAGATCGTCAAGATGGTGGAAACGGCCCAAGCGGAGAAGCCCCCCATCCAGCAATTAGCCGACAAGGTTGCTGGTGTGTTTGTTCCTGTGGTCATCGTTATCGCCGCGATTACCTTTGTACTCTGGTTCGCTTTCGGACCGGCGCCGTCCTTGTCCTTTGCCTTCGTCACTACCGTTAGCGTACTGCTAATTGCCTGCCCCTGTGCGATGGGCCTGGCCACCCCAACGGCCATCATGGTCAGTACCGGGAAAGGGGCCGAGATGGGAGTGCTATTTCGTAAAGGGGCGGCGCTTGAGACGCTGGCCAAGATGAATACGGTGGTACTGGACAAGACCGGCACTTTGACCCAAGGGCGCCCCGAACTGACCGACTTCGAAGCTATTAACGGTCATGAAAACGGCGTACTGCGACTGGTCGCGGCGGTGGAAGCTCAAAGCGAGCACCCCATCGCCGAGGCTATTGTACAGGGCGCCAAGGCCCGTGGGCTGGAATTACCCCCGGTCAGTCGCTTTAGTGCCGAGCCTGGCTACGGCATTGAAGCCGAGGTCGAGGGCCACTTGGTGCAAGTAGGAGCTGATCGTTACATGCGTCGGCTGGAAATCAACCTCGGCCAAGCAGAAACACGCGCCAAGGTGTTGGCCGAGAACGCCAAGAGCCCACTCTATGCCGCGGTAGACGGTCAGCTTGCTGCAGTCATCGCAGTGGCGGATCCCCTTAAAGAAGGCTCTGCCGAGGCTATCGCAGCACTCAAAGCCCAAGGGCTGGACGTGGCCATGCTCACCGGCGATAACCGTGCCACTGCCGATGCTATCGCACGGCAGGTTGGCATCCAGCAGGTTCTCGCCGAGGTGCTGCCCGACCAGAAAGCGGCAGAGATCCGGCGTCTCCAGGCGGAGGGCAAGCGTGTCGCTTTTGTGGGAGATGGAATCAATGATGCCCCCGCGTTAGCGCAGGCCGACGTAGGCATTGCGATCGGCACTGGTACCGATATCGCCATCGAGTCCGGCGATGTGGTGCTGATGAGTGGCGATTTGCGAGGCATCGTCAATGCCACGGCACTCTCCAAGCGTACCCACCGGACCATTATCGGCAATTTCGTTTGGGCCTATGGCTACAACGTAGCGCTAATCCCCGTGGCTGCGGGCCTGCTCTATCCGTTCATCGGCATATTGCTCAGCCCCATGCTGGCGGCGGCGGCCATGAGCGTTTCCAGTGTTTTTGTGCTGACTAACTCGTTGCGGCTACGCCGTTTCACGTCGGATACCGGCAATGCCATACCACGTCCAAACGATGCTGTTCAGCGGGCCTAAACCAAACACCGTTATGTTAACGAGGAATTCAAAATGATGGGAAGTGAAAGCTGCATGTGGGGTATGGCGGGAATGGGCCTAATAGCGATCTTGTTGATTATTGCGCTGGGGCTTGGTGTTGCTGCGCTTATCAAGTATCTGTTTTTTTAATAAGAAGTGATGAAGCTGGCAACCGAATACAATCGTCCCCCTTGGGTAGATCAGAAACTAATAAAGAGAGCATCCATGAGATATATCCTACCTATCACTTATTGCCTAGCTGCTGCAGGTCTGTTAGGTCTTATAACGTTGCCTGCGTTGGCGCAGGAAGCAAGTACTGATACCAATGAGAGTCATCAGGTCAGCAGTGCCACGAATACTGAGTCTCCCTTGCCCAAGTCGATTACCGCATTGGTGGATCAAGGGTTCACCTTCCATGGCAGCTTCGAAGCGCCTGACGGTCTCCAAGGCTATGCCTTGTCTTATAATAATGAGCCTATGGCAGCTTATATCTCCTCCTCTTCCGACTACGCCGTCATTGGTACGTTAATCGACCCGCAGGGCAATGCCGTTATGGAAAGCCAGCTTCAGGCCCTGGTGCTGGACCCCATGCTGGAAGCTACCTGGAGTGCGTTTGAAAACACTCGTTTTATCTCGGAGGGGAATGATGATGCATCGCATATTGTGTACACACTAACAGACCCCAACTGCCCCTACTGCAACGCACTCTGGAAAAATTCGCGCCCGCTCATTGAGCAAGGCGTGTTACAGCTTCGCCACGTGCTGGTCGGCGTGCTATCAGAGGACAGTCTTCGCAAAGCTGCTGCAATCCTTGAATCCGACAATCCGGCCAACGCTCTCGAAACTCATGAACTGGAATTTCGCAATGGCGGCATAAGGCCGGTGGAGCCGTCGGTAGAGAGTCAAGCGCTTCTTAGAAATCACGCCCAGATCATGCGTGAGGCCGGTGCTACGGGAACACCGACCAGCTACTACCGTGATGAAGCCGGGAAAGTGCAGCGTATCAATGGTGCAGTGTCGACCGACCAGTTTCGCGAAATATTGGGCGTTGAATGATACACCATAACAGTACAGGGCTGAGATGCGAGTCTTCCCAATCACAACCACTGAGATGCACATGGCAACCAAGCTTAGCGTAAAGCAAACGCTCTTTTTGGGACTCACTCTATTGATCGGCTTGGCGGCCCTTTATTGGATTCTGATGGAGACCGGCGCCTTGTCGGTCTTGACCGACAAGCAAGCCTTGCGTGAGTGGGTTGATAGGCTAGGCGTCTGGGGGCCATTGGCCATCATCTTTATGATGATGACGGCCATTG
>NZ_JAMXSI010000025.1:0-7064 GCF_024124705.1 Halomonas sp. Mc5H-6 | reverse complement strand
CCGCTTCCAGGATGCCCTGCTTGACGTGGTCCGCCAGCTTGCGGAAGTGGGCGTTGCAGGGCGTCAGCTCCGACCAGGTGTTGCAGATCCCGATAATCGGCTTGCCCTGGAACTCATGGTCAGGAATACCCTGATTCTTCATCCAGCTGCGGTACATAAAGCCGTTCTTGTCGGCGGTGCCGAACCACTGGGCAGAGCGTAGGGGCGGCTTGCGATCAGACATGGGGGGCTCTCCGTAAAAAATCGGTGAAAAAGATCATGGTAAAAAAGGTATTGAGAAGTGGTGTTAAGCCCGCTGACGGCGCGTGTGTTTCCAACGATCGAACATCACCGCCAGCAGCAGAATCGCGCCGCGCACCAGGTACTGGTAGAAGGTCGGCACGTTGAGCAGGCCCATGGCGTTCTGCACGCAACCCATGATCATCACCCCGACCAGCACGCCGGTGATCGTGGCGACACCGCCCGATAGCGCCACGCCGCCCAGCACACAGGCAGAAATTACCGCCAGTTCCAGCCCCATTGAGGTATTGGGATCACCCAGCCCCATGCGCGATGCCAGCAATACACCAACCACGCCCGCAACGACGCCCTGGAGGCCGAAAACGATAATCTTGAGGCGACGGACGTTGACCCCGGCCAGCGCGGCGGCTTCGGCGTTACCGCCGGTAGCCAGCACGTTGCGGCCAAAAGATGTCATATTGAGTATCACGCCAAAGATCACGAAGCAGGCCAGCATGGTCCATACCGGCAGGGTCAGGCCCAGAAAGGAGGCACTACCCAGGTCAAAGAAGCTCGGCACGGTAATCATCACGGCATCGCCGCCGGAGGTGATGTAGGCCAGCCCACGCACAAACTCCATCGCCGCCAGGGTGGCAATCAGTGAGTTGATGCCGAACTTGGCAATCACCAGGCCGTTGAAGGCCCCTACCGCACCACCGGCGACAATGCCGCCCATCACGCCGATAAATACGCTACCGGTGTTGGTCGTCACCACCGCTGCCACCACCCCGGCAAAGGCCACGGTGGAAGCCACCGAAAGGTCCACCTCGCCCAGCGCCAATACCAGCATCATGGTGGTGGCCAGGCTACCGATCAGAGTGACCGAAAGCAGCAGCCCGACCATATTGCGCCCGGTGAGAAAGTCAGGGATAAGTACGGCAAGGGCCACAAACAGCAGCAAGAAAATGGCAATCAGCCCGGAAGTATCCAGCAGCGTGCGAAGCGGCTTGATAAGCCCCTGGCGCCCCGCCGGACGGGCAGGTGCATTCTCACCTTGGGTTACGTTGTCGGTTGTCATGGTGTTTGTCCTGAGCTTGTGTTTTGAAGAGCTTGAGTCCTGAAAAACATCTGCTCTGAAATTTGTGGTCTAAAAAGTAGGCATCAGGCAGGCAGTGCCAGCCCCAGTAGCCGTTCGGGGGTGGCTGATTCGCGTGGCACCACTTCCACCAGCTCGCCGTCGCGCATCACGGCAATGCGGTCACAAATGGAACTGACTTCCGCCAGGTCACTGGAAATCACCACCACGCTTTTGCCCTGCTCGGCCAGGTCGTAAAGCAGCGAGTAAATATCTCGGCGAGCGCCCACATCGATACCCCGCGTCGGCTCGTCCATTACAAACAGGTCGATTTCTTCGGCGAGCCAGCGGGCCAGAATCACCTTCTGCTGATTGCCCCCGGAGAGTTTGCCAATAGGCGATCGCGGGCCCGGAGTCTTGACGCTGAGCTGCTGGATATACGACTCGGCGTTGCGCCGCTCACGCCCGGGGTGGCGGAAAAACCCCCAGCGTTTGAAAAAACGCCGACAGCTGATATTGAGGTTGTCGGAGACGCTTGCCACCGGGAAGATGCCCTGGGATTTGCGATCTTCCGGGCACATGGCAATGCCAGCACGAATCGCTTCGCCAGGACTCTTGAAACGCCGCGACTCGCCGTTAAAGGTGACGCTACCGGCTTTGGGGGATTCAACGCCGCACACCAGCCGAAGCAGCTCACTGCGACCGGCGCCCACCAGGCCAAACAGCCCGAATACCTCACCGCGCTTGACGGAAAAGCTCACCGGCGCCTGGAGGCCGCGTCCTTCGATACCCTCGACGCTCAAGACCACGTCACCCTGTTCCCGGGGGCGATAGCCATACACATCGTCGATATCGCGACCGACCATTTCGCTCACCAGCAGGTCATGATTCAGGGACGACATATCCTCATGGGTACGAATATGCTGACCGTCGCGGAAGATGGTGACCGCATCGCACATCTCGAACACCTCCTCCATACGATGGGTCACGTAGAGCACGACGCGCCCTTCGTCGCGCAGTCGTTGGACGATGCGCTTGAGTTGGCGGGTTTCCTGAATAGAGAGACTGCTGGTCGGCTCATCAAAGGCGATTACCTTAGCGTCGCGCAGCAACGCACGACCAATTTCAATCATTTGCTGCTGGCCGATGGAAAGCTCGCGTACCTTGGTCGAGGGATGAATCTCCCCCTCGCCCAGGTCGGCCAGGATCGCCATGGCTTTTTCCTTCAACTGACGGCGGTTCACGAACCCCTGCCGCGTGGGCAACTGGCCCAGCAACAGGTTCTCGGCCACCGACATATTCGGCGAGAGCGTCAACTCTTGATAGATGATGGCGATGCCTTCGCGCAACGCCTCCCGCGTGTTGCTGAAGACATGACGCTTGCCATCAATCCACAGCGCCCCTTCGGCAACGTGGTTAACGCCACTCAGCACCTTGAGAAGGGTCGATTTACCCGCGCCGTTTTCGCCCATCAACGCATGCACCTGGCCGGCGTGAGCATCAAAGCTCACGCCATCCAGCGCACGCACGCCAGGAAAAACGACACTGATACTATCGAAACGTAAATAAGCATCAGACATGCGAAAGCACTCCAGCAGACAATCTGTTACAGACCCAGCTCTTCGCGAACTTCCTGCCAGTTATCACGGGTCATCAAGGTGCCGGAGGTCTCGGTATTCGCCTGTGGCTTTTCATCCTCGGTAATCCAGCGATAGAGGTCTTCCGCCGTCTGACGGCCGTGCATGGTGGAGCTCACCGCTACGGTGCCGTGAAAGCCGGTCGGGTTTTCACGGGAGAACTCGGCAAAGGCCGCACCTGAACCGTTGATCCCAACCCCGATAACATCCTCAGAGGGTATGCCGTACTGTTCGGTCGCCCTGACCCCGCCAAGTACGCTCTCCTCATTGAGGGCATAGATCACCCAGTGCTCGTAATCGCCGTGCTGGGCGAGCACCGGTGAGGCGGCCGAGAAAGCGCTGGAGGTATCGGTATTTTGCTGGGGGGCGTCGAAGATGTTGTCTTCGGAGAAGCCCGATTCCAGCAGCGCCTCGGTGGCACCATCGGTGCGTTCAACGGCGGTGGGCAGTTCATTATTGGTAATACGCAGCGCGGCAACCTCTTCAGGGTTCCAGCCGCGGGCTTCCATTTCGTCGGCAATCGCATTGCCTACCTGCTGGCCGATCTTATAGCCGGACATGCCCAGATGAGGGACGCCCTCCATCGGCTCACCGCTGGAATTGACAAACTGATCATCGACGGTGATCACTTTCATATCGTACTGCTCAGCACGGTTCATGATGGCTGGCCCCAGACGCACATCCGGCGGGCAGATGACAAACCCTTCAGCGCCCTGGGAATTGAGGTTATCAATGGCACTAAGCACTTCCTGGCCGTCTTCACCACCCAGCCGTACCACGTCGAAACCGAGTTCTTCACCGACTTCGGTAGCCGCCCGCTGTTCATTGATAAACCACGCCTGTTCCGGCTTCTTGACGATAAAGCCGATCTTCACCTCGTCATCCTGCGCCTGCGCAGTGCCCAGAGACGCCAGCATAACGGCGCTACCGAGGGCTAACCGGGTAAAAGTCGTGGTCAGGTTTGTTGTTAATTGCATGGTCGTACTCCTGATGTGTTAGCGAATCTTGTTGTTGATTGTGATGATGGCTGTTGATGTCTCAGGTTGCCGGGGCAAGCCACGACAGGTTACGAATCAAACGCTTCCTGAGCAGAAAAGCGATATACCGTGCGTGAGCGATACGTTTCGTCGGGCTCCAGGATCGTGCTGGGAAACGCCTCCTGGTTGGGGGAATCAGGATAATGCTGGGTTTCCAGGGCAAAGCCGGAACGGTGCCCGTAAGGCTCGCCCCGCTTGCCGGTCAGGTTGCCATCGAGAAAATTACCGGAATAGAACTGGATACCGGGCTCGGTGGTTTCGATTTCCACCATGCGTCCGCTTTGCGGCTCCCATACCTTGGCAGCCAAGACAAGCTCATCCGACGCTGCGTTGTCGCGATCCAGCACGAAATTGTGGTCATAGCCACCGCCAAAACCCAACTGATCGTTGTCCTGATCAATCCGCTCACCGATCGGCGTCGGCTGGGTAAAGTCGAACGGTGTGCCGTCTACCGAGCGGATTTCGCCGGTGGGAATCAGGCTGTCGTTGACCGGTGTAAATTCAGAAGCGTTGATCAGCAAATGGTGATCGAGAATGGTGTCGCTGCCTTCGCCCTTCAGGTTGAAGTAGCTGTGCTGGGTCAGGTTGACAGGCGTGGCTTTATCAGTGGTGGCGCGATAATCCACCATCAGCTCATCGTTATCGGTCAGGGTGTAGGTGACTTGCGTCTCCAGCCTCCCCGGATAGCCCTCTTCGCCATCCTCGCTGGTATAGCGCAGCACAAGCCCCGTGCCCGACGCGTTATCGAACGGCTCGGCCTGCCACAAGACCTTATCGAAGCCCTGAGCGCCGCCGTGTAGATGATTGTTGCCATCATTGGTGGCCAGTGAGTAGGTCTCGCCATCGAGCGAAAACTGACCACCCGCTATGCGGTTGCCGTAGCGCCCGATGATGGCACCGAAATAGGGATTGGCCTGGCGGTATTCGTCGGAAAGATAGGCCTCAAGCGAGTCGAAACCCAGCGCGATATCATCGAACTCACCGTCTACATCGGACGTCTTCAATGACAGGATGATGCCGCCGTAGTTGGTGACCTGAAGTTCGATACCATTAGCATTGGTAAACCGATAAACATCGACCTGACGGCCATCCGGCAATTGACCAAATACCGATTTATCAATGCTGCGTTCCGCGCCATTTCCAGCGGTGGTTTCTTCGCCTTGTGCCTGAGTAGCACCAAGCAATAGCATCGCGATACCGGCACTCAACAACAGGCTGGGCCTTGCGCTGGCCCTATGAGCGTACATGAGAGGCATGATATTGCTCCTTGAATTTTTGTTATTAGGGCGACGTTAGCGTCGCATATACAAGCGTTACAGTAGACACCTCTACCATAACCAACCAATATACGAACATGGCAACTTTGATATGCTTATTGCTATCAATAACAACAAAAGGCTTATTCCATGGGCGTTCTCAGCGAGAACTGGTTTTTGGACGTGCGACTAAAGTTGCGCCATTTACAGCTTTTTTTAGCGCTCGACGAGCAGCGTAACCTTCACCGTGCGGCCGCTCAGTTACATATGAGCCAGCCCGCCGCCTCAAAGTTACTCAGCGACCTGGAAACCAACCTGGGCACTCGTTTATTCGACCGCCACCCCCGCGGACTGACGCCTAACTGGTACGGCGAGATAATGATTCGCCACGCGCACAGTATGTTATCGACACTGCGCCAAACGGGTGAGGAGTTGGATGCATTAGGTGAAGGCAATGCAGGTACGGTGGCCGTCGGCACGGTAATGGCCCCGGCGGTGACGCTACTGACCAGCGCTATCGAACGAGTACACAGAGACCGGCCGGGACTTAAAATCAGTGTTGATGTGGATGTCAGCAAGGCCCTGGTGCCACGCTTGCTTGAAGGCGAACTGGACTTCGCGATTACGCGGATTCCGGCGGGCTTTGACGTGGAGCGCTTTGTATTTGAAGAGATTGGCGAAGAGGAACTGTGTTTTGTCTGCCGCCAAAATCACCCGTTAGCCGATAAAACCACACTTAGCCTGTGCGACATGGCGGACTACCCGTGGTCGTTACAGCCCATTGGGGCGCTGATGCGTCAGCGGGTCGACAGCCTGTTTTTGCATCATCAGGTAACGCCGCCACGCCAAATCGTCGATACGGCGGATTTAATGGTGTCCCTCGCACTGGTCGATAAATCCGACACCATCACAGTGACCACCCGCGAAGCCGCCAACCTGCTATGCAACCCGCAGCGCTTCCATCTTCTGCCCTTCAGCGAGACGCTCAGCGTTCAACCCTATGGGCTGGTAAGTTTGCGCCACCAGCGGCTCTCCCCCGGCGCTGCGGCGCTGATGAGCACGCTAAGGGAGATTATTGCCCAGTCCGGTTAATGCGAGTGCCGGGGCACCTCCGCCCCCCGGCAGCCGACCAGGAAGTCGAAGTCACAGCCTTCGTCCGCTTGCAGCACGCGCTCGATATACAGCTGCCGGTAGCCGCCCTGGCTGGCGATCAGTGTCGAGGCGGCAGTGGGGTCGCCTTCGGCCAGGCGCGCGGCGAGTTCTTCGTCGCTGATGTCCAGGTGCAGTCGCCCGCTTGCGCAGTCGAGTTCGATCCAGTCGCCGTTGCGTACCGCGGCCAGCGGGCCACCCGCCGCGGCTTCCGGGGCCACGTGCAGCACCACGGTGCCGTAGGCGGTGCCGCTCATGCGCGCATCGGAGATTCGCACCATGTCGGTAATCCCCTGGGCGAGGATCTTGGGCGGTAGGCCCATATTGCCTACCTCCGCCATACCGTGGTAGCCCCGGGGGCCGCAGTGCTTCATGACCAGAATGTCGTTGGCTTCCACGTCCAGGTCCGGGTCGTTGATGCGCGCCTTGTAGTCGTCGAAGTCTTCGAAGACCACCGCGCGGCCGCGGTGCTGCATGAGTTCGGCTTTCGCCGCCGAGGGCTTGAGCACCGCGCCGTTGGGGGCGAGATTGCCGCGCACCACGCAGATGCCGCCGTCGGCGGTGAGGGGGTTGTCCAGCGGGCGGATCACCTCATCGTTGTAGTGCGGCGCGTCTTTGACGTTCTCCCACAGGGTCTTGCCGTTAACGGTGAGCGCGTCCTTGAACGGCAATCGGTCGGCCTCGCCGAGGC
>NZ_JAMXSI010000024.1:0-15677 GCF_024124705.1 Halomonas sp. Mc5H-6 | reverse complement strand
ATAGCGGCGTCGTGTAGCCATATCTTGGCGCTCGCGCTGCCGTAGTCGACGTGCATATGGGGCGGTTCGCCAGGCTCGTGACTAGAGGCAACGCTCGGCAGTGCATGAGAGGGGCAAGTGGTTAGCAAGGAGGCTTGCGTCTGGCCATTTTGGACCTTGGCATCACCATGGGCGAGCTATCCCCAGGTTCGCCAAATGGAGTTGACGACAGATCGGATTGCCAGTACGCCGGACATGGTTCGCCAGAAATTATGGGTACGTTGCTCACCTACAACTTGATACGCTTTCAGATGGCTCGAATGGTCTACAGTTTGGACAGCATTTACCAAAGTAAATTGATCTTTAACTAGGCTGCCCATTTTATTATCAAAGAGTTATCGATGTTGTCGGCGGTATCGCCTGACCGTATTTCCGAAGTGGTGAGATCGATGCTGGAGATGGCGCCTTCGTTCTTGCTACCCGATAGACGAGAAAGGTCGCACCCGTATGCGGTTTGGGCACGACCACAAAAATATACGATAAGGAAAAAGCCAGTCAGGCTTAACTGACTGGCATTAGCCCTTCGGGGCGGCTTTTTTGCGTGTGTAGATTACTGGCTGTTGGTATCCGGTATCGGATATTCCTCCTCGACCAGCTCGGGGACGATACGCTGGTGGGTGGCTTGCTCGAAAGCGTAGGCATAACCGAGCAGTTCGGCCTCGCTCCACATCGGGCCGACGAATATCAGCCCGAATGGCGAGCCGCTGGAAAATTGTCCGGCGGGGACGGTAACCCCGGGCAGCCCGGAGATATTGATTTCCGAGACGGTTGTTGCCGGGTAAGCGTCTTCGCCATAAACCTCTGGCAGCGCCTGGCTCATTTGCGGGAATACCAGCAGATCCAGTTCGTTGTCTTGCATGACGCTATTGAAGGCGAGCAGGTAGTCGGCGCGTAGCTGGGCAAATTCGGAAAGGTCCGGGGCGACGGTTGGGTCCTGGCGGGCGGCGGCAAACACCGGCATGCTGTTGTAATCACCCAGCGGGCCATCTTCGGCTAGCGGGTCGCTGTCTACCAGCTCAAGCAGTTCGGCAACCGAGTTGGCGGCTGCCGAGTCCCCCATGCGTTGCAGATAAAGCTCCAGGTCGTAAGGCATCGACTCGGTTCCCCGGCCATCGTAACCGCCTTCGGCTTTGGCCAGGGCGGCGAAATCGCTACCGGCAAACGGATCCTCGATAACGGTGGCATTTAGGGACTCCAGTTCTTCTACAGCATTGGCATACAGTTCAGTAGCTTCTTCTGATAGAGGCTCGTCGCGCCAACCTGGCCCATAGAGGCCAACTCGCGCGCCCTCCAGTGCACCATCATCGAGCATTGACGTATAGCCTCCTGCGGGAAGGTGGCCGATAGCGGCTACGGTCTTGGGATCTTCGGAGGTGTACCCGGCCAGGACATCGAGCAGCAGAGCGGCATCGGTGACATTGCGGGCATGGGGACCGACCACGTCACGGGTCGAGCCTGCCAATGGCGTGACCCCGGCATTGGGAACCAGGCCAAAGGTCGGTTTGACCGACACCAGGCTTTGCGCCGAGGCGGGGTTCTGGATCGAGCCGCCGGTCTCTTCGGCCAGGCCAGCTACGGCAAAGCTGGCTGCAACGGCAGTCGCTGTACCACTGGAGCTAGCTCCCGGGGCTATGTCGCGATCAACCGCATTATAGGTTGGGCCATCCCAACTGCTATTGGCTCGGGTACCGTCGCTGCTGAAGGCCGGAATATTGGTTTTGCCGAGCACGATGGCACCAGCATCGATCAGGCGAGCCACAACGGGAGCGTGGTGCTCGGGAATAAGATCAACGCCGCCCGTGGCACTGGAGAGCTCCGACCAGCCAGCGGTGGAAGGCAGACCGGCAAAATCCATCGCTTCCTTGACGACGACAGGAACACCAGCCAACGGGCCAAGTTCTTCGCCTGCTGCACGGCGTTCGTCGATAGCGCGTGCCTGCTCCAGAGCGTCGGGATTCATGAAGGTAAAAGAGTTGTAATAAGGTTCATACTGCTCGATCCGTGCCAGGGAGGCGGCGGTTAGCTCTTCGGCACTCCAGCGGCCATCGTCAAAGCCCTCCTGGATATCGCCGATGGTCAGCTCTCTGACATCAACCTCATCGGATAATGCCGTGCCAGCCAGCATCAGGGTGAGCAGTCCGCTTGCAATGGCGGTGGGGCGGGTATATTGCACAGTTGTTCTCTCTCTAGCTGATGACTTTTAATTAGCAAGAAATTAAAATGCAATATTTATGCCAAGCCAAGAGAGGTAGTCACTGGACTGCAACCTGCCTGCAAAATCAAGATTATGGCACTTATCGTGTCTCATGAGGCTTCCTCTGATGGCAGCCTGCTGATGAAATGGCACCCTACTGCCATAGGGAGCATCGCTTGATGGCAACCTGCTGCCATCAGGGTCCCGCCTGCTGATGAAATGGCACCCTACTGCCATAGGGAGCATCGCTTGATGGCAACCTGCTGCCATCAGGGTCCCGCCTGCTGATGAAATGGCACTCTACTGCCATAGGGAGCATCGCTTGATGGCAACCTGCTGCCATCAGAGTCCCGCCTGCCAATGAAATGGCACTTATACTGCCATCAGCTACCAGGATTGCTTTTCTCCGAGAAAACCGGTGGAGGCAGCTAGGTAGTTTCTGTCACCGATTCAACTAGGTAAGCGTACCGCTGAGACCCCGATGCTGCCGAGACGGCTTTTCTCCGAGAAAACCGGAGAAAGCAGCTAGGTAGTTTCTGTCGCCGTTTTGCCAGACATGGCTTTCCCTTATGTCCACTATAGTGGACATTGCCGCTACCTTTCGTCGCGTTATGACATAACCTAACGCTCGACTGCCATCCCCTTCCCCGTTCTTCCTACGGCTTTCCTGTCACACCGTGACAAAGTTGCCCCTCCCGTGCGGTCTCGCTGTGGCTCGACCGGCGACGCTTCGCGCCGCTCGTGCCTGGCGGCACGGTGCTGGCCAGTGTTGGTCGCTGTCGCGTTGCGACAGCCAACGGGCTCGCCTGAGGCTCCCCCGGTGCCCCTTTCGGGGCACAGTGTGCTGCGCACACGGCGACGCTCCGCGCGTCGCTCGCGCCTCCGGCGCGCCTGGCAGTCCTCGCGGCCCTTCGGGCCCCTCCGACTGCTCCGCCGCGTCCGCGTCGGCTATGTTGCACTCCTTCGTCGTGCTACATAGCCGACGCTACAAGGATTTCACAAATTTCACGCACAAACGCAAATTTTGCAATCCAGTCCCTCCCTGTGCTATCGTGACAGTGTTCCCTTTGTGGAGCCCCAGCGCACGGACGGAGGAGCGCAAGGCCTCAGGCCTGTTGCCAACAGGCAACATCCGTTGAAGCACTGACGTCATCGAGAGATGAGCCCCACGGGGGTGCCCAGCCGCGTCAGCTGTGGATGCCGAATCGGCTGAGACGATAGCCGCGCGAGAGGCGCGAGATGATTGGGCATCGAGAGGATGCCAACGTGAGAGCCGCCAAGCGGCTCGGGTAGGCAGCGGCAGCTGCCGCGTGGTTGCAGATCCGAGATCTCAGCTACGCGACGAGTCCGACCCGACAACACGCAAAAACGAAACGGGGCCAACGGCACCGGCACAGGTGTCGATGGGGAATCGCCCTCATTGTTCTAACGACGCACGATATAGGATAGACCCGTGGACGAACAGCATGCGGCAGCCACCGTCGCTCGCTTAAAGGCAGACGCGGCAGAAAACCGTCGGCGTCCCTACTCTCGCCGCTCTCGCCTCGACCGTTTCGAGGATGACCTGCTGACGCTGCACGCTGCCGGCGCTCGTGTCGTGGACCTTCAGCGCTGGTTAAAAGAACAACGCATCAACGTTGCACACAGCACCATCAGCCGCTGGCTCGAGAAGCGCGGAATTTACGAGCGAGTAGACGTCTAATGGTCAGCTTTGCCAAAGGTAAAACCCAGGCCGGCAAACTTATCAAAGAAATCCAGGGTAATGATGGCCTGGAATCTGTCGGCACTGTCAGCAACTTCGAACAGCGATTGACTGTCGCCGCAGACTTCATCCGCGAGCATCGTCACGACAAATCGATCGACCTCCCTCGCGACCTGCGCTCGATGACAAAAGAGCAAGCCATCGCTTATCTCCACTATCGATCAGAAACATCTGTCGACGGCAAGTTCATCTCTCAGAGCACGCTCAACATGGACCGCCAAGCTTTGGAGGCAATGCTTCGGCACACTGGCGAACTGGATAAGACTTCTAGCCTGCCGATCGTAAGAACCGAAGCAGTCACGATGTCACAGAGCCGCCACTACACTGACATCCAGGTCACGAAAGTCCTCTCTCACCAGACTTCTCATAATGCCTTGGCCAGCGAACTCGCCTACCGTTGCGGACTACGTGCTCACGAACTCCTGACGCTACGCCCCCTGGCGGAGCAGCCGCCCGACCAACGCCCCACTAAGACGATCAGCGAGCACAAGTTCGCCGGACGCTCTGGTGTCAGCTACACCGTGATCGGCAAGGGCGGGCTATGCCGCGAAATCAAGATTCCAGAGCCTCTCGCCGATCGCCTAGCATCTCTCCGGCTCGACACCCCTCGTTTCGTTAACGACCGCGGCATCCACTACCACAGCCACTACGCTATCGCCGGCGGCAACGCCTTCAGCTCCTCTTTTACCCGCGCCTCGCAACGGGCCGTTGGTTGGAGCGCCGGCGCACACGGACTACGCCACACGTATGCGCAACAACGCATGGCTGAGCTCCAGGAGCACGGCCTCGACCGTGACGAAGCGTTGTTGGCTGTCTCACAAGAGCTCGGCCATTTTCGTCCTGATATCACCCTGGTGTACCTGCGATGAAGAAGCTCTTCACCTCTTCAGCCACCCAAGAGCGCCTCACCGCCAGTGAGGCTCGCGCAGATGCCGCTGAAAAGCGCGCTGAGCAGGCCGAGCGGGCTCAGTGTGAGGCAGAACAAACCCTACGGGACACACAGTTTCGGCTGGCCACCGCCGAACAGCAGCTACAGCAACTCATCCAAGCTTGGAAAAAAGAGCAAGCGTCTCAACAACAGCGGCAAGCCCGTGCTGACGCGGCCGAACAGCGTGCTGAGCGCGCGGAGGAAGAGGCGCGCATAGCGCATCGCAAGAAGCGCAACGCCGAGCAAACCCTGGCGCGCTGGCAAAAGAAGCAGACACAAGCACAAACCAAGCAGGCACGCTTGCAGGAACTACTTGACACACTCGAGCCCGACGAGCTGGAAGACGTCTTTTTCCGTGTGCAGAACGCACTTATCAATCGTTCCCGTGACCGCGCGGACAGCGGCATCGATGTCGGAGAGCCCGTATGGCAATGACACCGGACATACTAGCTATCGCCCTCCCTCTGGGCATCCTGTTTGCCGCCCTGCTGCTATTCGGCGGAGGGTTTGCTTGGGCTCGCCGCCGCGACAAGCGGGAACAGGCCCGGCTCATCCTCGACAAAATCGAGCCGTGGGCGGGGTCGCGGCGTGCCGCCAAAGCGTGGTACCAGAGTCACCCGATTGCTGCGCTCGGCAACTGGACAGCCGCGGCCCTGGTCGCTCATGGTCGCGGGGACGACGTGCTGCGGTTCCTTGAACACGTAGAGGCAGGCGGTTTCGCCTGACCAAGACAGCCCCAGAGGGAAACCAGGAGGGAGACGCCCCATGACCGCCTTCAGCTGGATGATCGTGGCCTTCGCCATGCTCATGGCCGGCGTGTGCCTGTTCACCTACGTGCAGATCGAGCGCAACGCCCACCAGACCCGCCAGCGGCACCTGGCTCGCGAGGAGGACGTCCCGGGCCAGCCGACGCCCTGACGCCGACCTCCCCTCCCCATCAGGCGATCTCGCCGACCCGCAAACCCCGCTACGGCGGGGTTTCTCGTGGTGCGCCAGGCATGGCGCGCAGCGCCAATTAGGCGCTATCCGGTCCGCCGTGGTGGTTGGTCGGATGACTTGGGGGTGAAAGTCCCCTACGGACCCTGATAGCGGGAACCGTTAGCTGAACAGCAAGGGTGTTCGTCGTGAGGCGGAATCTGAAGGAAGCTGTAGGCAAACTCCTGGCCCGACGAACAGGAACCGCATATGAGGCAGCCACATCTGGGCGAGAGGGCCATGAAACTCGAAGCCCAATAGCTATCCAGAAGATGTGGAAGTAGATGCGGCGGGTAGATGGGAGGAAGGTCGCGCGTCTTACCCTGGGAGGCCTGTTCGCCTGCCACTGGCTACCGACACCGTGAGGTGTCGGGATGGGCGAACAGGAGTCAGCAGAGGCCATATTAGGCTCTCTAACCAAGAGCTGAAGGGCTGAACCTGTCACGAGTGGATAGTTGACCACTCTCTGATGTGTACGAGCAGAAGCCTCCCCGGAGGGCTCTCGATAACTGTATGGCGGGCCGGAAGCCCAAAGACTGTCGAAGCGCTCAGAGCACACAGGCGAGCGAATTCAGCGGAACGAAGCTCAGCCCGATAATGGGGGACAGGAACCGCCGTGGTACGGATCCGTTTGCCCGGTGGTGTGAGAGGACGGGGGAGGCGACTCCCCCTCCTACTCGATCCTGGCCACCGGCGACACGCCCTTCCGCCGGGATATTTCATATAATGTACGTATTTTGTATTGTATTTTGTACCGTATAACATATAATATGAAATACGATATACGATACAGACGAGAGGGATATGATATGGCACGCACCGGGATCACCTACGAGCAGGTCGCCACCGTCGCCGACGCCCTGGTCGGGCAAGGCGAGAAGCCCAGCATCCAGCGCATCCGCGAGCAGCTGGGCACGGGGTCGCCCAACACCATCCACCGCCACCTCAAGGCGTGGCGAGCCACCCAGGCGCCGGCCGAGCGCCGTGCGGCCCGCTTGCCGGACGAGTTGACCGCCGCCCTGGCCGAGGAGCTGGAACGCCAGGCCGCTGCGGCCCGCGCCGAGGCCGAGGAGAACGCCCTGGAGGCCCAGCACACCGCCGACGAGCTGGCCGCCACCGGCGAGCAGCTGGAGGAGCAGGTCGAGGAGCTGAGCGGCCGAGTGGAGGCCCTGGAGAGCGAGCGCGATCGCGTCACCGGCGAACGCGACGAGGCGCGCAGCGCCCTGGCCGAGTTCCGCGAGCGGGTGCGGGAGCTGGAGACCCAGCGCGACGACGCCCGCCAGCAGCTGGCTGAGGCCCGCAACCGGGTGACCACCCTCGAGGAGCAGCGTGACGAGGAGCGGGAGGCGCGCATCGCGGCACAACGCGAGGCCAAGCAGACCGATCAAGCCCGCATCGAGGCCGAACGCGCCCTGGCGGTGGCCCAGACCCGGGTCGAGGCCACCCAACAGCAGGCCGAGGAGCGTGCCAAGGCACTCCAAGAGGAACGGCAGGCTCGCCAACAGGACGCCCAGGGGCACCGCCAGGCCCTGGCCGAACAACGCGACGAGTACCGGGAACGCCTCGCCGCCCTGGAAAAACAGCTCCAGGACGCCCAGAAACGCGCTCAGGAGGCCGAAAAGGGTCGAACCAAGGCCGAGGTACAGGGTGAGGCCTTAGCGGCCCGTATGGAGGCCCTTGAGGATCGCCAACGTAACGACCGGGAGGAGGACCAGCTGTCGATGGGGGAGTAGGTCAAGCTCTAGTGATGACCCTTAGGTGTATGCTTCACGTTCTCTAGTGGACCTAGGGGTAATTACCCCTGTCCACTTAACCGCGTAATACGTTGATTAATATGTACTTTTCCTTCACATCATTCCAAGTGGATGTTGACCCCAATTTCCTCCTCCTAAAACGGCACAGTCGTATCATCTAATACTGATGGGAGATCCCCCCGCGTATTGCTAAACAAGGGGCGCGAAGCGCCCAATGTTCCAGCAGTGCAATGGGGTGGCGACCACCGTGGCTGGATTCTTTAGCGGCCAGGTCTGCTCGCTGGGCAGCGCAGGCGCGAAGCGCCTCGAAGCAGCCCAATCGTTGCGCCTTGGGCGCACCCTCTTAGGCCCGCGAAGCGGGGGCGAAGGGAGCGAAGCGAACGGAGGGTAGGTGGACGCGCATCTGCGCGTCTTTTCTGTTTCCTTTTCCTTTTCCCTTTTAGGCGACTGTAACTCACTGAAAAATAAAGTTAATTAGCCTTTACGGGGGAGGGGTTTGGGGTTGTGAGGGGAGGGGTTTGGGGTTGTGAGGGGAGGGGTTTGGGGTTGCTAGGGGGAGGAAGTTGGGGCATAAAGGGAGGGAATAATATTCTCACCTAAACGGGAGCGAGTCGTGCCACAACAGCAAGGAAGCTTACCAGTCTACAAGAGCAACGCCCTCATCGAAGCCTCATACCGGCTCACCCCAGCAGAACAGCGCATCATGCTGGTCTGTATCTCACAGGTGCGAAGGGATCAGCCAATTACCGATGAGGTTCTGTACAGCGTTAGCGCTAACGACATCATAGCGCTGACCGGCAGTGCATCTCATGCAGTCTATGACGAACTAGCTAAAGCCGCACTTCGTCTAAAACGTCGTGAGGTCTGGATTACTGAGCGACCAAATGGGGAAGGAACTCATAAAGAAACGCTAGTCACCGGCTGGGTGCAATCGATTCGTTACCGAAAAGCTGAAGGAAAGGTAGAACTACGCTTCACTAAAGACATGCTGCCCTACTTAACTCAGCTAACAGAACAGTTCACTCGATATGCGTTAGGCGATGTAGCGAAAATGACCAGTGCTCACGCCATTCGACTCTACGAATTACTATGCCAATGGCGAGACTCAGGCGAACGTGTCGTCACCATAGAGTGGCTCCGAAAAGCATTTCAATTAAGCGATAAGTACCCTGCCATAAAAGATTTTAAGCGGTGGGTAGTCCAGCCAGCCGTAGAGCAGATCAACGAACACAGTCCATTCTGGGTAGAGTGGCATCAGCGAAAGACTGGGCGACGTGTCAGCCATTTTGTCTTCTTTTTCGGAGAAAAAGCCGACAATAAGGTGTCAGGTGTCACTGACACGCGGCGTAAGCCAAAACGCACAGCATCCCCAGATCAGGGCAACCAAGGCGTGTTGTTCGGCATCCCCCGCCATCTCATCGAGCAACAGGCGCGTCCTGGTGAGAGCTATGAAGATGCAGCGCTGCGACTCCTCAAGAAGAAGCGTAATCATGTAGTGGAGGCCTGATTCAGCAGCAGGCTCTCCTGCGTCCCCACACCTACGCACCGCCTTTTCTTTCCATATATTCATTCACTGCCGTTTCGAATACCTCAACCATACTCATGTCGTGTGCCACAGCGAAGGCCTTCAGGCGGCGGCGGAACTCGGGGCTCACCCGAAAATTACAAGGCACGGTAGTGCCTGGCTCCGGCTTGCTGGTGTGGTTGCCCACCACATGAGTGGTCTTCGTCGGTTCCGGGGGAAGCCCTTTGCTGCCGGGCTTCTTGCTGGGTGCGGCCATACCGTCGGCTCCTTGCGTTATTGCGTTAATTCGTTATAGATTCCAAGCGGTCGATGATGGCCTGGATTAGCCTGTCCGCCTGAGCTCGCGGTCCCTTATAAGGGGTTTCCACCACGGATAGGCCACCGTCCTGTGCGCGGCGCAACGCGGTCTTCTCCGGTATCTGGGAGTCGAGCACGTGATAGGGGGTCGCCTCCAGGTAGGCGCGGGCCTCCTCGAGCTCGCGGGGACTGTCGCCGACGCGGCTCAGCGCAATGGCGATGCGCTCCATCGGGACGCCATGTTCGCTGACCAAGGTGTTGGCCAGGATAACGGTGGGTTCCAGATCGTCCAGGGATAAACCGGTAGGCAGTACCACCAGATGTGACTTCTGCCCAATCTCGGCAGTTGCCCGGGTCGCATGCGGGGCACCGTCCAGGACCATGAGGTCATAGGCGTCGGCGATCCTGAGGGCCTGACCCACGGTACCGAACGTCTCGACAGCTACTATGGGCTCGATGCCACGACTCAGTCGGCGCTGCAGCCAAGTGAAGCTAGTGGACTGGTTGATATCGAGATCGCCGATTTTCACGTTCCAGTCGGCGGCAGCGTAGGTCGTGGCGATGGCCCGGGCCACGGTGGACTTACCCACCCCACCCTTCTGGCTCACCACGCCAATGATGTAGCCCATGGCTTCCGTCCCTCCTTGCGTTATTGCGTTAAATAGTTAATGCGTTACAGCGAGTAGGGCCGACTCCATGACAGGAGGGCTCCACCCGGTGGGTTTCTCTTGTCAGTATAACGCAATAATTAAATAACGCTTTAACGCAAAAAAATCCGCCTCTTTGAGCGACTAGGCTGCAACAGGGTCATAGAGGGAAGACCGGCTCAGCATGGTAGAGCTGATTGTTGAGGCTCTCCACAATTAGACCTCTTCACGACCTACGGCCGGCGCCTCCTGCCAAGCGCGAAGCTCTTCCACCTCAGGCGCATCAGGATCGCACTCTGCCAGCAGCTGCTTTAGCTGGGGATGGTTCGCAGCCTTGGCCAGCCCTTCGCGCTCCAGGGACGCATTCAGCGTCACCCGACTGACCCCGAAGTGCTTGGCCACCTCGGCCTTGGTGATCTCAGGGTCGGCCAACATCGCTGCCGCTTTACGCACGTCCGCGCCCGACATGGCCGGACGGCGTCCTCCCTTGCGACCGCGAGCTCTGGCCGCCGCCAGGCCGGCTAGGGTCCGCTCTCGGATCAGGCTGTGTTCGAACTCAGCCAGGGCGCCGAAGATATGGAACACCAGCTTGCCTCCGGCACTGGTGGTGTCGATCGCCTCGGTCAGCGACCGAAAGCCCACGCCACGCTCGTTCAGCTCGTGGATCAGCTCCACCAGATCCTTGAGCGAACGAGCCAACCGGTCGAGCTTCCACACCACCAGGGTGTCGCCATCGCGTAGGGTGCGCAGGCAGGCCTGCAGCTCGGGACGTTCTCGCTTGGTACCGGTGATACGTTCCTCGAAGACTTGCTCGCAGCCGGCTTCTTGAAGCGCGTCACGCTGTAACTGGGGATTCTGGTCCTGTGTGCTGACCCGTGCGTAGCCGATGATCATGCGTCCTCCTCTCCATGGCGACCTATACGAAAACAAACCTTGGTTTTCTTTACATCATCTACTGGATGCTGATGCAGGACCAGGCTTACGGCTTATTGGCCACGTCAGAAGCAGGGAGGGGGGGAGCCCCAGTGAAAAGCCCCCCTGCTGCCGGGCAGGCACCAGGGGGGAGGCGTACGCAGCTCAAGGACGCCCCTTTAGCCAGGGGCGATACGCCGATGCCTACGCCAGGAAGGCGGGAGAGACACAGGCAGTTGCCATCATGCATACTTCAACACTGATTCGCCAACCGTGGGGCGGCCGTGTCATCAGCCTGTACGACTAAAGGTACATAGTGTCTCGCCGATACAACAGTTGTGAGATGATGCGTGTTCAGCGGCCCCTACTGTCATCTTCAGAAAGCGATCACATGGCATGTTAGTCGGCCACAAAGTCACCAACGCGATGTTCAATAACCTGACGTCGCTGCCGATAGTCCTTCCATGACACTACTGACCCACCTCGTGTTCGACCCACACGCTCTGGATGCCATCCAGGGCAAGCACCACATCCCCCTGGTGGTCGTTTCTTGGCTGATCGCGTTGATCGCGGCCTACACCGGCCTCGATATCATCAAGCTGATAGGTACGGCGAAGCGCATCAGCTCACGCTGGATCTGGCTGATGACGGGTGCCAGCGTCATGGGGTTTGGGGTATGGAGCATGCACTTCACCGGCATGCATGCCTACCAGCTGGATTTTGCAGTCTCTCACGCGCCCTTGCTCACCATGCTGTCCATGGTTCCCGCCGTACTGGGTAGCCTGGGGGTCATGCTGGTGGCATCCAGCCAACAACTGCCTCATCGCAGCTCGCTTCTGGCCGGCGTCGGCCTGGGCGTTGGCACCGGCTTGATGCATTACATGGGCATGGCGGCCATGAGCATGCCCGCAGTGCTCTACCACTCCCTGGGACTGTTCCTGGTCTCGCTGGGTGTCGCCCTTGGCCTTGGTATCATCAGCGTCTATGCCTACCGCCTGTGCCGCCAGGAGTGGGGAAGGCAGCGCGCCCGGCGCTGCGCCTTGATCTCGGCGCTATGCGTATCACTTGCCATCAGCGGCATGCACTACGTTGCCATGCAAGCGGCCTGGTTCGTGCCCGACTCCAACGCCTCTTCGATGTCGCCAGTGGATACGCACTCATACTGGCTGATTTATCTGATCATCGCAGGCGCCTTGATGATGGCGTTGCTGACGCTCATCGCCACCCGCGTTGAACGCCGCGTGCTTACCAGCGAACATCAGCAGCACATGACCCGGGCGCGGCTGCTTGAGGTCATCTCTGCCATCAGAGACGGGATCGTGCTTTTCGATGACAGCGCCCGGATTCGGCTCTGCAACAAGGCGTTCGAGAAGCTACTGGGGTGGGACGCCGACGAGTCCATAGGACGGTCGGTTTGGGAGCTGTCGTATGTCGATGATAGCCAGGCACTGAATCACCGCATCAGCCGAGCCTTGGAGGAGAGCGGTGAGTGGACCGGCATGATCGAGGCTCAGCACCGTGGGGGAAGGTACTTTTCCGCATGGCTCAGCGTCAGCCGCGTTTGCTATGTCGACACTGCCGAATGCGACTACGTCGCCCTGATCAGTGATCGCTCTGCTGAGCAGCAGGCACAGCAACGCATTCGCTACCTGGCTTACCATGACTCCCTAACCGAACTCCCCAACCGACGGTCACTGCAGGAGCATCTTGAGGATTTCGAGACGTATGCCAGCGATGAAGCGCCGCTTGCCTTACTGGCACTGCTAGACATCGATCGCTTCAAGTTCCTCAACGACAGCCTGGGTCAGGATGCCGGAGACGAGCTGCTCCGCCAGCTCGCGAGGCGCCTGCGAGGCTGGGTCGACGATAACCTGTTCGTGGCGCGCCTCGACGGCAATGAGTTCGCCCTACTGACCCCGCTTTCCACTTCGGACCGGACCTCTGCTGAGGGTGAAGCACAGCGCTTCATCGACCGGGTCACGGCCTCTCTCAGCGCAGACTACCGTCTTCACGGTCATACCTACCCATGCCGCCTCAACATCGGGATGTTGGTCTTCTCACCGCAGCAAAGGGCGGGTACCAAACGGCTACTCAAACGCACGGGTCTGGCCCTCCTGGAAGCGAAACGCGAGCGCAGTGGTTCACCGAGGCTATTCTGTCCCACGTTGGAGAAGGAGTTGGAGGATCGCCTAACGCTCGAACGCGAGCTGCAACTGGGCATTGCCAACGATGAGCTCCGTCTTCACCTGCAACCCCAGGTAGACGCCCTGCACCAGGTGGTCGGCGCTGAAGCCCTGGTCCGCTGGGAGCATCCGACGCGTGGTCAGGTATCTCCCGGGCACTTCATCCCACTGGCTGAAGAGTGTGGCCTTATCCTACCGCTGGGCGACTGGGTCCTACAGGAAGGATGTCGAATACTGGGGGGATGGCGAAAAAGACCCGAACTGTACGCCCTCAAGCTGTCGATCAACGTTAGCGTGCGTCAGTTCCAGCAACCAGACTTCGTGGATCAAGTATTAGCCGCGGTCCACCGCCATGATGTCGAGCCAGCGTGCCTAACCCTCGAACTCACCGAATCGCTGCTGCTCAACGACCCGCAGGGTACCATCGAGAAAATGACCCAGCTGCGACGTATCGGTATCCACTTCGCGCTGGATGATTTTGGTACGGGTTACTCCTCCATGGCCTACCTCAAGTCACTTCCTCTGGATACGCTCAAAATAGACGTCGCATTCGTCCGCGATCTCAGCCGAGACGCCCACTCGACGCCTATCGCCGCAACCATTATCACCCTCGCCAAGAGCCTGGAGATGTCGGTGGTCGCAGAGGGGGTCGAAACGGAGGTGCAGCGCTCGACACTCAAGGATCTTGGGTGCCACATCTACCAGGGGTATCTGTTTGGACGGCCGGTGCCCTCCGAGGAGTTCCATGCCATGCTGACCTCCGTACCCCGCCTTCCAGCTCACCAGTAGAGCTAGAAGTCACCGAGAGTCGGGGCAAAGCCCGCCTTCACGATCGCCAATTCGCTTAAAACGGCCATGTGCCGGCCTACCCGACGCTCCAGGTGGCCGGCGGCGACCGCACGGCGTGTCAGGAGACGGTTGCACTGCGGCCTGAGACATCGGACTGGCTGGCCTTCAAGGCGGCATAGAGAGCCGTCTTGCTGACCTTGATCCGGGCGGCGGCCTCGCGGACATTCAACCCATTGGCCAGGTGTTCCCTTGCCCTCCTCAGCTTGTCGTCGGTGACGACGGGCTTGCGCCCCCCTTTACGCCCACGGGCGGCGGCAGCAGCCAGCCCCGCCTTGGTGCGATCGCGGATCAGGTCACGCTCGAACTGACCCAGGGCGCCGAACACGTGGAAGATCAGCCGCCCACCGGGGGTGGTGGTGTCGATGGCTTCGGTCAGTGACCGGAAGCCGACACCACGCGCCTCCAAGGTGCTGACGACCTCGATCAGATGCGGCAGCGAGCGTCCCAGGCGATCCAGTCGCCACACGACCAGCACATCCCCGTCGCGTAGGAACTCCAGGGCCGCCGTCAGGCCGGGGCGTTCCGCCTTGGCCCCAGAGACGGTGTCATCGAAGATTCGCTCGCACCCTGCCTTGTGAAGCGCATCGGTCTGCAAGGCGGAGTCCTGCTCCGCCGTCGAGACCCGCGCATAGCCGATCAGTGCCATGGACCGCCCTTTTGTCCGTTTATCCGTCCGGCTATCTTATTGTCCGAAAACTTATCGAACAAGCCAATTCTCGGACAATGCCCGACTTGGCCGTCTAATGATCGTTTTCTGGACACCCTTCGTTGCATGTAACGGAAGGGAGCGCTACCCTGTTACATGAAACGGACGGAGGATTCGCCATGGTAGCAACCGACAACGTGAACAACCGGGTGAAGAGGCACCGTGCCGCCTTGCGTGCGGCCGGCCTGCGCCCGATCCAGATCTGGGTACCGGATACTCGCCAACCCGGCTTCGCTGAAGAGGCCCGCCGCCAGTGCGCTGCCGTCGCGGCCGCCGACGCCGGGGATCAGGAACTGCAGGACTTCATGGATGCCGCCCTCCTGGACCTGGACGACGAGTATGACGCATGAGGCGTGGCGACCTGGTGACCATTGCCCTGTCGGGTGACTTCGGGAAGCCGCGTCCCGCCCTCATCATCCAGTCGGATCAGTTTGCCGGCACCGGCAGTGTGACGGTGCTGTTGCTCTCCAGCACCCGGGTCGATGCCCCACTGATCCGCCTCGATGTGGAGCCCACCACCGAGAATGGCCTGCAGCGACGCTCCCAGATCATGGTGGACAAGCCCATGACGGTGAAGCGAGAGAGGGTGGGAGAGGCCTTCGGCCACCTCGATGACAGCACCATGGTCGCCGTCAACAGAGCGCTGGCCGTCTTTCTGGGCTTCGCGTGAGCGAGGCTCACCATCGCTGCCCCATGCCTCCTGTAGCATCTCTTGGTGCTCTCGCACCATGCGTTGGATCTTACCGAGTTCTTTTGCCGAAAACCCTATGTTGTTGGCAATAGCGGCGTCGTGTAGCCATATCTTGGCGCTCGCGCTGCCGTAGTCGACGTGCATATGGGGCGGTTCGCCAGGCTCGTGACTAGAGGCAACGCTCGGCAGTGCATGAGAGGGGCAAGTGGTTAGCA
>NZ_JAMXSI010000023.1:0-19376 GCF_024124705.1 Halomonas sp. Mc5H-6 | reverse complement strand
CACCAGACAGGCAGCTTCCTGTTTGAACTCTGGCGTAAAAGATCGTCGTTTCCTGGTCATCTGACACCTCGCTTATGGTGGTGATATTACCACCTACGTTGGTGTCCGGAATCAGTGAACCACTACACATTCGCTTGAATCGCCAGCGCCGGGAAGTGGCTTTTGTAGTAGATCCACTAGGTCGCTTCTGGCTGCCTGCCCCCCCACAATCTTTGGCTCGCCTCGACGGCTAGTCTGGCAGTGACTGCCTCTGGGTTAATGGGCTCCATCGAAATAGGCGAGTGGCTGCGCGGTGCTCGCGAGAGTTTTCCCTTTGGTTTTTTGCTGATGCATGTGGGTGGGTTTGCCTTTTTCTTCGTTTATCCTCCCCTTTACGATCTCATCTGCCGAATCTGCAAGCGTGAGCGCCGTACGGTACTGGTGCCCTGGGAAGATGTGGTAGCTGTGTGTGGCTTCAACCCCAGCTTGGGGCCGGGGGCGATCACCGGTTTTGGCTGGAACTTTGCGCTACTGCCCCCGGATCCAGAGCGCCCTGGCTATACTCTGCCAGGGTCGGGCATTATCGTCGGCGTGGGCGGCCTACCAGGGGCGCTGGCCCAGTGGGAGTACATTCGTCGCTTTATAGAAGAAGGCGCTGATGCTATTACGCCTTCCGCCAAGGAGTGGGGCGTGGAGTGGTACGACGCCTACGTGGCGCGTGAAAAAGCCGAATGCGAGCGTACGAATGACAGCGCCCGCTGGCGGCGCTTTCGGCGCAAGCGGCTATGGGAGCATGCTCGCTTCGCCCACTGGTACACCGAGTACCGCATGAAGCACATCCTGCCTAAAGCCGTGCCCCGTGACTGGCTAGCTGAGTGGTCGAAGCCCTTACCCAAATCCCAATGGGCTAAGCCTTCCCAAGCCGTGAGTGAACTGAGTGAGCACTTGCGCGCCGCTTACCAGCGCGGCGAAAAGTTTGTGGAGATGGGGGATATCGAGAAACGCTTTGGGGTAGACGTGCCTAAGGCACCTCATGCGTCTTACCCCACTCTGCCCTTTAGATAAAACGCACGACCGACATGAGCCATAAGCGAACCCAGATAAGGACATCATGATGCAAAAGGAAAAGTGGCCGTTGGACACGATGGCCGTTCTAACGTGTGAGCCATGTGGCCATCAATGGTCGGCTAATTGGAAAAAGGCCAAAGCAATTCAAGATGAACGCTTGTCGGCTTGCCCCCAGTGCAACCATCAGGGGGAGTTAAGCGAAGAACAGCACACGACTCTTGCGGCTCATTTAGACAATGTCGAGAAGGTCACGAGCAGAGGTTCCACAAGGGTGATGTGGGCAGGTTTAGCCGCCTTCTTAATCGGCATCGGTAGTTTTTTGGGGCTAGTGCCAATTGGCGTGGTCATAGTCGTCATGATCCCCGCTGTGTGGATGATGTTTTCTTCCTCGTCTGAAGCGAAAAAATTAACGCCGATCAGGTTTGCTTTGTCTTCTCCGAAAAGTGAGAAGAAAGCAGATTTCCACCATTGAGCTAAAGGCGCCTGCTTTACCAAGCTATTTATTAAAGCGATATAAAAAGCGGAATTAATGGGGGCATACCAAGGTCCAGTTCCCCTTGGACCGACATCATTCCATCTTCAGTAGCACCCAGGTTTAGAGCCCGCAGTGACTTTATCTTTGTCACAGCGAGTTGCGCGGCTGGCTCTATACCAGGCCCAATCAATCTCAGCTCATTTGCTCAAGCCGCTGTGCGTAACTTGATATCCAGGTCAATAAAAACCAGCGACGTACTAAGGTGCTTCCCTGCCCCCAAGGCAGGCAATCGACTCGTGTTCGGCGACCACGCTTTCAAGGGATTTGCATAACGCCTGAAACGCCTCGCTGGAGTGTCCGGGGCGTTGGTGGAGTTCAATTTCGACATGTCCCAGGTTGGGGAGGCCTTCTTCTTCGGTCACTATCCGGCAGCCCGGCGGCACGCTGCGTGGGGTTTTAACGGTTATCGCCAGTCCATTTTGCACCGGCACGTTGATACCTGTCGGGGATTGGCTGACGTAGCGAAGCTCCCAGCGGGTCTCATCGCGGCCCAGCGCAGATAACGCATGCGCCCTGAAAATGCAGCCCTCGGGATTAAGGGCCAACGGCAGTGTTTGCCATTGCGAAAGTGAGACGTGGTCGGCCATGACCCACACCATCGGCTCCCAGCCAAGCAAGTGACCGGATTGAGTGGGCTTGTGCCTTACCGAGAGCACCACGTCTAATAGCCCTTCCTGAAACCGCTTGACCAGGGTGTCGCTGATATCGCAATGCACTTCTAACTGAATTTGCGGAAACTGGGCCGCAAAGCGTGGCAGCAAGTCGGGCAGGTAGGTAGCGGCCTGTTCTTCCGAAGTGCCCAGCCGAATAAGCTCGCCATGCATTCCGCCCTTCAAAAGATCCTTGGCCTCATCTTCGAGCTTGAGCATATGGCGCGCATAGGGAAGCAGGTGTTCCCCGGCGGCCGTCAACAGAACGCTGCGGCTGGTGCGCTCAAAAAGCGCTTGATGCATCTGGTCTTCAAGCCGCTTGATTTGCAGGCTCATCGCCGATTGAGTTCGATGCAGCACCTTCCCTGCTGCGCTAAACCCTTGGCATTCGGCGACGGTGACAAACGCACGTAGTAAGTCTGTGTCCATGATGAATGAGCCATTTAAATGGGTGTTATCTTAACTATTCATTTCTATTATGGAAGAGCCTTCACTAGCCTGTCCAGATAGGCTTCCAACGCGACAGGAGCGTGACCCCATGACAATAACCGCCGCTAAACAACCCGTGAATGCCCTCGAAGGGCTGATCGACCTTGAGCGCTACCCGCTCAATGAGTTGTCATCGCCGGCAGGAAAAACGTTTATCGCCGATTGCCGTCGCCAACTCGAAGAAGATGGCTGTGTGGTGCTTAAAAACTTTGTTCCTGAAGCCGCATTAGCTCGGCTTGAGCGTGAAACTGAACGACTATCGCCAGACGCCCACTACAACCAGACCGAGACCAATCCGTACAACAGCGACGGTGACGCATCGCTACCCGCCACACACCCCAAAAACCGCTTTGATGATCGGACTAACGGCTTTGTCGCCGGCGACCGCATCGACCATGACACCATTATCCGCCAGGTGTACGAGAATCCCGAATTTCAGCGGTTTATTGGTGCGGTTGTGGGTATCGATGAGATCCACCAATACGCCGATCCCCTGGCCGATCTGGTGGTGAACGTGTTGCGCGAAGGCTGTCAGCACCCCTGGCACTACGACACCAACGAGTTCATCGTCACCATGATGACGCGGCAGTCCCACAGCGGTGGGCGCTTTGAATATGCGCCGGGGATTCGCAACCCCGAGGGTGAGAACTTTGCTGAGGTGGAAAAGGTGATCGATGGTGATCGCTCTCGCTTGAAAGCGCTGGATCTTCAACCGGGCGATTTGCAGATTTTCTTTGGCCGCTATTCGCTCCACCGCGTGACGCCCGTGGTGGGTGACAAAGAGCGCCATACGGTGATTTTCGCCTATGCCAAGGAGCCTGGTTTCGTGGGTCGTCCCGAACGTGCACAGCGCATCTTCGGCCGCATGGCGCCGGTCCATGAGCAGATTCTTAAAGATGGCATGCAGCGCAGCGATAGCCTGGCAGATTAAAGCCGCGTGGCGCTCATTCCGTTCCTGATACCACTCCCAACGCGAGATATTCATGAGCATTGTCGAAAGCGAAAGCCTGACTGATAACGAGCCGGATCACATTCCCGTCGTGCCTTCGGCGCCCATGGCCAACGGCGACAGTATCCCCACGGCGTTTGACCCCAAGCAGCTGCGCGCCGGACGTCTTGAGCGCCTGCGCGCCATGATGGCGGAAGAAGGGTATGCAGCGCTGGTACTGTTTGACCCGAACAACCAGCGCTATGCGACAGGGTCGCGCAATATGTTTGGTTACTTTTTGCGCAACTCCACGCGTTACGTCTACGTGCCGCTGGAAGGGCCCATTATTCTGTTCGAATATCCTGGCAGCGCGCATGTATCCACCTGGCTTGAAACCATCGATGAGGCGCGAACCTCCAAGGTAGTATGGTCGGCGGTGAACCAGCGTGATGGTATGTCATCCGACCCCTTTGGGGTGGAGATTGCTGAGCTGATTGAAGAGCATGGCAAAGGCAACAAAAAGGTCGGTCTGGATCGCTGTGCATTGAATCTGGCGCGGGCATTGGAAGCCCAAGGGCTCGATGTGTATGACTGTATGCAGGACACACTGCACTGTCGACGCATCAAAACGCCCGAGGAAATCGCCTGCCTGGCGCAATCGATGGCCGCCAGTGAAGCCGCTGTCGCCGAAGTCGAAGCGGCGATTAAACCGGGGGTTACCGAAAACGAGCTGTTCGCGATCATGTACGGCGAGGTGATCAGAGGCGGCGGTGAGTTTATCGAGACCCGTCTGCTTTCCTCAGGGCCGCGCACGAACCCCTGGTTTAACGAAGCCAGCGACCGCAAGATTCGCCCGGGTGAATTGGTGGCGCTGGATACCGATACCATCGGCTGCCATGGCTACTACTCGGATTTTTCGCGCACTTTCCATGTCGGGCCCGGCAAACCGACGGCCTATCAGCGCGAGCTTTACGGTATGGCCTACGACCAGGTGCAACATAATATGGGCTTGCTCAAGCCGGGCATCAGCTACAGGGAAATTGCCGAGCAGGCATGGAAAATCCCCGAGCGCTTTATCGACCGCCGTTACCCGTCGATCATTCACGGGGTAGGCATGCACGGCGAGACGCCGCTGGTCGCCCACCACATGGATTTCGACCGTTTCTCCAAGGACGGTATTCTGGAGCCTGGGATGGTAGTGTCGGTAGAAAGCTACATTGGCGAAGTCGGGGCTGCCGATGGCGTCAAGCTGGAAGAAGAGGTGCTGATCACCGAGACCGGCATTGAGCGGCTTTCCCGCTATCCGTTTAACGACGTGTTATTGAACCGCGAAGAGTAGTCGCTTGATCCAGCCGCTGGCGACGCGTCAACGTCGCTAGCGGTATCCCGCCATTAACTCTCTCACCAGCGGGGTGTCGGCGTCGCGGTGGGTGGGCAGTTCAAAGCGCGCCTTGGCAATCGCGGTGCGTGATAGATCCGCGACAATCAGCGCTTCTTCATCATTGGCCTGTGCCAGTGTCTCGCCACTTGGCCCGAGAATGCGCGAGCCGCCCCAGAAGTGGCTGTCGCCTTCCGGCCCGAAGCGGTTCGCCATGATCACGGGCGTGCCGTACGTCATGGCATAAAAGCGTGTATTCAGCGCCCAGTTTTCTTCGTTGGAAAAGTCGTCGCTGACGATGCCGCTGGCGGAGTTGATCGGCGCACAAAGCACCGTGGGGCGGGCGAGCAGGGCTGCATGCACAAGCGCCGGGTTCCATAAGTCGGCGCAAATCAGCTGGGTGGCTGACCAACCCGGGCAGATATCCGTGTGAGTGAGCTCACTGCCATGGGTGAACCACTTGCCTTCCTCAAGTCCTCCATAGGTGGGCAGGTTCAGTTTGCGATGCACGGCGATAAGCTGGCCGTGCTGAAAGATGGCCAGCGCGTTGTAATATTCACCAGGGCTTGCCTCTTCCACGAAACCGACGACGACCTGCATCGGGCCGCAAGCCCGGGCCAGTGTTTGCAGGCGCGGGTCTTCCAGCGGCATTGCCACCTGCATCACGTGGTTTGCCAGGCGATAGCCCGTCAGTGAAAGCTCGGGAAACACCAGCAGTTCGACATCGTCGTGCTGGGCGTCGGCAATCAGTGCCAAATGGCGCTCAAGGTTGTCATTCACCTCGCCAAGCGTGGTATTGATCTGGGCTGCGCCGACGCGAAGGGTGTTTTGATAATGCATTGGGCTTCCCCATTGAAAAAGCCGCTCCATAGGAGCGGCTTTGCTGTGATGGCAATTGGCATTATGCCAATGCTACCCACGAGCGACTAGAGCAGATCATTCTCTTCGAGAAAGCTCTCTGCCACGTCTTCAATCGACACGCGCTCGACATCGACACGGGCGTTCAGCTCGGCCATGGTGGCGTCGTTTAATAGCGCCGACAGGCGGTTCATCTGGTCGGCTAGTTCAGGGTTCGCTTCAAGGGTTTCGGTGCGTACCACCGGGGCGAGGGCGTAGGCCGGGAAGAAGCCCTGGTCGTCTTTGAGGACGTGAAAGTTAAAGGCGGGGATACGCCCGTCGGTGGCGAATACGAGGCCGACGTCGACTTCTTCATCGCGCAGCGCTTGATAGACCAAACCGGTATCCATGCGGCTCACGTCGCTGCGACCCACGCGAAAGTCATAGGCTTCCATGAGCGGCCGCCAGCCGTCTTCACGGGCGTAGAACTCGGCGTTAAGCGCAAAGGTCAGGCCTTCTTCATTGTTGACGGCGTCGGCCAGGTCGGAGAGCGTTTCGATGCCGCGTTCTTCGGCGTCATCCTCGCGCATAGCGAGCGCATAGGTGTTATTGGCATCCGACGGTTCAAGCCAGGTCAGGCCTTTTTCGGCATCGAGTTCTTTCACCCGCTGGTAGGTATCTTCAGGGCTCAGGCTTTCGGTGATGTCGTTATAGTTGATCAGGGACGTGCCGGTGTATTCCCAGTAAAGATCGATCTGGCCGTTTTCCTGTGCTTGACGCAAAACGGCGGAGCCCATGCCGGAGCGGTTATCGACGTCGTAGCCCAGGTTATCCAGGTACTGGGTCGTCATGGTGGAGAGAATCTGCTGCTCGGTAAAGTTCTTGCCGCCAACGCTGATTTCGTTGGCATTAGCCAGCGAGATGCCGCTGGCAAGGGCAATACTGGTCAGTGCGGTAGTTAATGTTTTCATCATCGATTCCTTCTTTTGTTAGTGAAGCGTCAGTCACGGTGATCATCAAGCGCGGCCGGGGTTGACCCCGCGGGGGACAACGAGGAAGGCAATGATCGCAATCAGCGCATCGACCACGATCGCCAATAGCGCGGTCGGAATGGCGCCCGACAGCATCATGACCGGGTCGTACAGATCAATGCCGGTAAAAATCAGCTCGCCAAGGCCGCCCGCGCCAATCAGGAACGCCAGTGGCACCGTGCCCACATTGATGGTGAGTGCGGTGCGCATGCCGGCAAAAATGACGTAGAGAGCATTGGGTAGTTCGACTTTGAAAAGCCGTTGCATGGGGGACATGCCAATGCCTGCCGCCGCTTCCATCAGTGCCGGGTTAACGCCCTTCAGGCCAGCATAGGTATTCCGGGTAATCGGCAGCAGTGTGGCCACGAACAGGCCAAAGACGGCTGGCACCGTGCCAATGCCCAGGAAGCTCATCGATAGTGCAAGGACGGCCAAGGTGGGGATCGTGGTGCCCACGTTGAGTATCTGCATCAATGATTCGGCCACTCGGGCCATACTCGGGCGAGAGAGCACAATACCGAGCGGGATGGCAACGAGAATGGCCAGACTGCCTGACATGGCCGTCAGCCAGATGTGCTGAACCGCCAGATACTGAACATCGGGCAGATACCAGATAAAGTCATCGATGACGCCACTGGACTGACTCCATACACCGGCGAAAAAAATAGCCACCAGCACCAGTGCCTTAAGCGCCCCTTTCATGGATCGAATCGGCATGGTTACTCCTTGATGGCCGGCGATGGCGTGCGGTCATCCCCCTGGCGAGCGCGATATCTCGCGCCTAAGTGGCTGGTCATGGCGCGCTGGGTAATTTGCCCGCACACCGTCCCTTCGTCGTTGACACAGGGGAGCCAGGTCTGGTCGTGGGCAAACATCAGGGATGCGGCTTTACGCAGATCGTCGTCGAGACCCACAACGGCCGGGACGGCCTGGAAATGATCACGGCAGTAGCCCTTTGTGGTGCGCGCGACGGAGCGGCTGACAATCCCGGCGGGCTGCTTGCGGTCATTGACCATCAGAATGGCGTTTTGGTAGCCATAGTTGTCGATCTTGGCCAGCGCGGCTTCCAGCGTATCACCTGGCGATACCGTGCCGATTTCGTCGGTGACAATCTCGCGCACTTTAACCAGGTTCAAACGCTTGAGCGCCCGGTCTTCGCCCAGGAACGATTCCACGAAGGCGTTTTTGGGTGCCGCCAGCAAATCATCGGGCGTGGAGTACTGAACCAGCTTCCCTTCCCGGAAGACCGCCACGCGGTCACCCATTTTGATGGCTTCATCAATGTCGTGGCTGACGAACATGATGGTCTTGTTGAGTTCTTGCTGCATCTTCAGGAACTCGTCTTGAATGACGGCCCGGTTGATGGGGTCGATGGCCCCAAACGGCTCGTCCATCAACATGACCGGCGGGTCAGCGGCCAGCGCGCGGGCAACACCAATGCGTTGCTGCTGGCCGCCCGACAACTCGCTTGGGAAGCGTTTCAGGAAGGCATCGGGCTCCAGCGCGATCATGGCCATCATTTCGCGTGCGCGCGCCTTGTATTTGGCCTTGTCCCAGCCCAGTAGCTTGGGCACGATGGTGATGTTTTCCTCAATGGTCATGTTGGGAAACAGGCCTATCTGCTGGATCACGTAGCCGATATTGCGTCTCAGCGTCTGGGTATCGAGGCCGGTGGTATCGTCGCCATTGATAAACACTTTGCCGGAAGTGGGTTTTACGATCCGGTTGATCATTTTCAGTGTCGTGGTCTTGCCGCAGCCCGATGGCCCCAGCAGGACGCATATTTCTCCCTCAGGCACTTCCATATCGATATGGTCAGCGGCCACCACCGCGCCTTTTGGCGTATCGAACACCTTGGTCAGGCTGTCAAGTCGAATCATAGGGGTGTCTCTTATAGTAGAAATGACGTCAGGAAAGCGGCCTCAGGTCGCGTCGGCCTGGCGGCTCATCCCTTTGGGCGTCAGGCGTTTTTGTATATACAACAGTGAATAATCAACGATAATCGCCAGTACGCTCACGGCAATCGCGCCGACGATCAGCTGACGCGGGTCTGACTGTGAAATGCCACGGCTGATGAAAGTACCCAAACCCCCAGCGCCGATGTACGCTGCAATCGCCATCACGCCGATATTGAGGACCACGGCCGTTCGAACCCCGGCCATGATGACCGGTATAGCGAGTGGGATCTCGACCATACGCAGGCGTTGATTGGGGCTCATGCCAATACCTCTAGCCGCTTCCCGCAACGCGGGGTTCACATTGTTGATCGCGGTGTAGGTGTTACGAATGATGGGCAACTGGGAATAGAGCAGTACCGCGATAACCGCAGGTACGTAGCCGATGCCGTGTCCTATCAGCGATAGCACCGGAATCATGATGCCGAACAGCGCGATTGACGGGATGGTGACGATAATCGAGGCCAGGTACAGCACCCCTTGAGCCAAGCGCTCGTTTTTGGTGATCGCAATGCCGATGGGCACACCCGTCAATGTCGCAATGCCGACAGCAACACCGACAAGGGCAATATGCTCCAACGTTCGCGACAGCAGCAGGCCCGCACTGTCCAGGGCATATAAAAGTATTTCCAAGCGCAGCCTCCTTATTATAAAAATGAATAATGGCCAGAGCGCGGTCCGCCAGGAGGCATCGCGCCTGCTTGCCTTTATGGAGAGGTTTAGCTTACCAAAAGGGTGGCGTGATTATCGGGAATTGGCATGACGATGCGAAATAGGCTGAATTTGGGGTTTTTATATGACCTGGTTTGGTTTGCAGGAGGCGTTACCGTTGCTGAAAGATGACGTCAGTCTACGACGACACGGTTTCGCCCGCTGGTCTTGGCTTCGTAGAGGGCCTGGTCAGCGCGTCCATAAAGATGATCAAAAGAAGTGTCTTGATTGTTGGCAGTTGCCAGCCCCAGGCTCACCGTCACGGCAGTGGGCACGCCAAGTTCTTGATGAGATAGCCCTGCCACTCGCTTACGTATCCGTTCAACCACTTCCAGGGCACCTTCGGCATTGGTTTCAGGCATGAGGACACAGAACTCTTCACCTCCCAGACGCGCAACAATATCCGCCTTTCTGACTTCGTCACAGAGTGCGTCGGCAAATGCCCGTAGCACTTGGTCGCCAGCAGGGTGGCCAAAGTTGTCATTCACGCGCTTGAAGTGGTCAAGGTCGAGCAGGGCCATGCTAAAGGGAAGCCCGCTGCGTTGGCTCTGTTCGAATAAAAGCTCGGTGAAATTAAGCATGTAACGACGATTGCCGAGCCCGGTGAGTTCGTCCATCAGGCTGAGCTTGAGCACTTTTTTATGCTGATGATGCAAGCGTATTAATGCCAACATAAGGCCGCCAGCCAAAAGCAGGATCACAAGTATCAGGATGGCGATGCCTACCGCCAGACGGTCCATCACAATACGTTGTTTGGCGGCTTCAGAATGTAAAAGATGACTGAGCTTGCTATAGGCTTGAGCCATGTCATTTTCAATGGTCAAGCCTTGTTGAATCAGCTGATCAGGAGGCTCGCCAGACGCGACCTCATCCAACGCCTGCTTTATGTCGGGAAGCCTCTCTTTAACACTATTTAAGCGATTTAAATAGGACTCATAGCTGCCAGGCGCTAGTCGACTCTGGCTGAGTCCAAAGGTGACACCTTCAATATGCCGTGGAATGCGCCAAAGCAAGTTGTCGAAGCGCTCTATAAGCTGATTATCCTGTGGCTGCTCGCGGAACTCGTTCAATGTGGAGCGTAACAGAGTGGTGTGCAGCTGCGGGCGGACGACATCGGCGACGAGCGCAGTGTAGTTTGCTCCTAGGTGCTGGCGCGCATGGAATAAGTAGACCCCTACCGCGATTGCGCTGATGCCAGCGAGCAGAGTGAACCCAAGGCCCAACTGCCAGCCAAGCGACCGGTCAAAGCGTAGCTTCATTGTTGAAGGTATATATCTTTAATCGACCATATCCATGGCGTCATGCTTTCAGTTCCCGCCTCGACGGCTTCAGCATCTTCGGGAATGACCAGCATCGTAGGGCCAAACTCGTTCCGAGTCAGTGACTTGCCGTCTAGCCTGGTGACGAGAAGGTAACGTTTGGCTGCCCGGTCTTCAGGCGTTATGAAGGTCGTGTAATCATCATGCGCAATGAAGCGTAATGTCGCTGAAACATCAATCCCCTGAGCCTCGAGGAAGTCGTCAAGCCAGACACCCGCAAAACTCCCTTTCGGCCCTTCAAAATGTTGCAGGACCACTTCATACAGAGGTGACTGCTCGATTGCTGCTCGACTAATGGGGCGGTGTACATCGGCACTGTGCAGTGTGAGAACTGGTGATGCATCTGTTGATGGTGAAAGCGCGCTCGATGTGACCTCGGCCGCAGGGACTGGCGCGGCAAACACACCAGCCGCAAAGGCCATCATCATGAGTATTTTTCGTACGGGAGCAAACATGACTGAGACTCTTAATTATGATTGTTATTAAACATACAGTGCTTCTAACAGAGTCGTCTAGCCCTTCTGTATGGTTGGCAATGCCAGGTCAGTAAACAACAAATAGAAGGTTGTGAGTCTGCTAATCTAGTTGCCACGCATTATACACGCATTATAAGAGGTATAGATAATGGCAAGCGATAAACCAACGAGGAGGGTGAAAACCGGAAAGGTCCATTGGTGTTTCAAAGAAAGCGGGGTCTAATTAAGGAAAGAAAAGGCTGTAAGTTGCCTATTGGTCAAAGTAGGATGGCCAACCCCAACAAACAAAAAAGGCAGATCAGTAAATTACTGATCTGCCTTTCAAAAAATTGGTAGCGGGGACCGGATTTGAACCGATGACGGTTATGAGACTGATGATATAGGGACAGCTATTTTGTCCTTAAATAGCATAAAAATGCTTTAAACCTTATGATAGAGCGGTTTTCGGCAAATGCCGCTTCTGGACGTAAGGTGCATTAATGTCACAAGAGGTCGTGGGAAATTGTCACAGCAAGCAGATGGAAGCGTTGACCGTCAGTCTCGGGAAGCGGTATCGCAAGTTGATAGCGTGGGCGCAGGAAGATGGCTTGCTGGATGTGCTCCAGGTGATTTATTACGCGCTGGGGCTAAGCCCCCGCAATGATGCGATTTCCAATTTGGTACGAGAGTTCTCACACCCTGAGTCGGTCGAGGTTCTGTCTGTTTGGGCGGGCGACCCGGTCGTCGACGAGCTGAAACGGTTTGTTGATACATTTAGTGCTTCTCACCACATTTCTCGTGAATATCCTGTCGCAGCCCACGTCGGTGATGTAGAGCAAAATAAGCGTCAGTTTCAAGAAGGTGGAGTCACAAATAAAACCTTTCTGATCACGTTGATTACCAATCCCCAGGCACCAGCAAGTAACGAACAGCTTTTGCTTTGGCGTCGCCTATTGCGCTTGTGGCTGGTCGTACATGCATCGCATCGTATTGCTCATCAAAAATGCATCGCGGATCGCAATATTAGCGATGCGGCGAGATTTATGACTCTCGGCCCCTACGATGAAAAGTGGCGGATGATAGACATGTTATTGCGGCGGTGCCGTAATTTTGTGGGGGATCACGAACCTACGCTGGAGCGTGTTAACGACGCGTTCATTTTTGCTGTCAATGAAATACGACTAGATTACTCAGACAGCAGAGCGGTTAATCGTTTTTTTAATTCGATCACTCGTATTGCGCGCAACGAAGTGGCTCCCATCAATAATGAGGCCACGGCACCGCTATTAAGCATTGATCGATTTGTAAAGCCTGCTGTCTCGGTAGTCCGACACGTTGAAGAGGGCGAAGACACCGAATATCAGTTTTATGCCTATCAGCCCGAGCCGGGATCGGAGCTAGATCCAGAAGAAGATGAAGGCACTTATGTTGCAACAGTTGATCCTTCAGAGAGTAGCGCCGAACAGCGATTGGCGAGCCGCAGCTATTTTGTGCAAACGGCGGAAGCGTCGCATTTCTTGCCATGGAGTTGGGAAAAGCTTTTACCACCAGAGAAAGAGATTTTGCTGGGCTGGATAGACCAGGGGCTTTGCTCCTCTGACCCAGTAGATCAGCTCGGTGCCGTGATGGTTTGGCTGTCAGTCCAATTTTCGCGTTCCCTTCATTTTACTGTGCAATTTCGGATTGATGATGCCCACGGAGATGAATGGACATTGGCACAAGATTTTTCCTCTATTGCGCGGACATCTCCGCGGCGGGCGAATGCTTGGCAAGGTAGTGGCAAAGCAATTGAGTATATCCGCCCGTTAGAAGAGACGCTTGCCATTGAGCTACCTGCCCAAATAACCAATGTTCTTCAGCAGAGGGCCAGCCAGATAAAAACCTCTCTGGCTATGCTAGGCGATCTATGGGAAGACGCACTCCCGCTGGAGCGTTGGTTTTATCAGCAGGCACAATTACATTTTCCCCGCGTAACGAGCGCTAAGCTGGCACATGTTTGGGGGCAGGTTGTGTTTGATAACGCTCAAGATCCGCATTTGTCGCGACTATTAACCGCTCACCCCAATGCGGGGCTGCCTGGTGCATCCAGCTATGCAACATGGGATATCACCGCTATCGAAACAGGGCTGGCTTTGCCTCTGACCGCTTCTAGACCTTTTCCGCCCAGCGTCAATCTCATAGGTAGCCGCCTTTCGCCGATAACGTCCTTATTGCGGCAAGAGATAGTAAAGGCTCGAGCTACCGTCGAAGCGAGCGCAGAAGCAGGGTTCATTCACTACCATAATGCACTGGCCCAATACTGTGTGATGGGGCTCTATGCAGCTTCGGGTGGCCGATTCCTCAGAGATCCATTTGAGTCACTGCAGCATTTTAATATCTCAGCACGCTGCTTATATCTGAACGATAAAATGGATCAGGGACGTCGAAGCAGTCGAGTGGTGCCACTGCCAACTCGGGCCATCGAGCTTGTGCAGTGCTATATCAACCATTTGCAGTCACTGGCTACAGCGCTAGTTGATGCCAACACTGCGCTAGCTGATGAAATACACAAAGCACTGGCCGGCGAGGGCACATCTGCCCTTCCGTTTTTCTTCTTACTAGATGAGAGCCTGGTGTGGGATTCCATGTCGACCATGGATTTACCCAGTGTGCCCTTATTTCAATGGCACTTGCCCAGCAATGTGTTCCGCCATCGCTATGCTCAACAATTACGCTATTTAGGCGTACCCGCAGAAATAGTAGACGGCTGGATGGGGCATGCGGAACGGAGTGTGGCGACCTACGGGGACTACTCGCCGCGTTGCTGGAGAGACGATGCTGACGCCTATGCTAGTGCCGTCGAGACCGCGTTCAATGACCTGGAGTTCTCGCTTCCGGCTGCGCCTTCGACACTACCTTCGGCGCCTCTTAAAGCCCCCGATGGTGTTGGTGACATTCAAAAAGCATCAACCACGCGGCTTTTTGGGCAACGCCTACGAGAAAAAGAGCGTCGTCACACGATTAAACGCGAACACGAAAGAGCTTATGCGGATATTGGCGTTTATTTAGGGCATAGGACACTGTCAGATATTCAACAAGCAGACGTCGATACGTTGGTTCAGCGCATGCTGCACCGGAATAATTCAGTCATACATCCTTATGCGTCACTACGCCTTTCGGTTTTGCTGCGACGCTTGGAAGAAGCAGGTAGTCGATATCAATACGTCATTAACAAGCGCGTCGCTGAAGCCTCAGCAGAGAAATCACTCGTCACGGCACAAGCTGTTAAGGCCATTTCGTTATTACCGAGCCTTGAGCTTTGGGCAGAGAGTCTTCGTAAAAAGGGGCTGAAAGCGCAGTTTTCCAAGCTCGGTGCGCTGAGCGTCGGCGCGTTGTTGTTATGCTTGGAAAAGCGCATCAGCTATCAACGTATGTTGTTTGATGTGGCACGAGGGCGAAACTACCGACTTATTCAGCATCGGCAAGATTATCTTCTGGAATATAGTGAAAGCCTAGACGTGACGAACCACCGTGCCCCCGTTCAGCGGCACCGAATTAGCTATAAAACGGCGTCTTTGTTGGCGGCCGGGCAAGGCATTCAAAAAGAGGTCGATCTCAGCCAAGTCAGGTTCCCTGACAATTTATTCCCTCCTCCAGAACCACTGAATGCAGGCTTGCCGAATGTGACGGAGGCCAATGTTCAAGCGGTATTGACCACGCTGAGTGGGCTGATTAGCCAAGCCAATTTACTGACGCTACCCGGCGTGGTTGCTGGGGCATTAGCAGGGCGTATACCCTCGACAAGCCTACCGTTAGTCGATGAATTGCGCATTCGAGATGGCGTAAGGTTAGCGTTTCCTTCCAACAATGACGCGCTCGACGGCGAAGAGCTGAATTTATCGACTAATGTGACGCCTGGCTGGCGGAATATCAGTAACGTCGAGCAGCAAGAAAATGCGAATCGGCTTTATGCTGAGGTGCAAGACGTTTTAAAAGGGTACACAAAACGGCAATCGCGACGGGCGGCGTCACAGCTTGACAAGTTATCTAAAGGATACGAAAGGCAGGTGAGTGCTTGCGTCATACTGCTAGTTCGTTGGATAAGCTTCCTCATGCGGCGGGGCAAAGTCGGAAAGCAAAACGACTATGCACAAAGCTCATTAACGCGCTATTTCTCGTCATTGAAGACGGCATTCGCTGAGTTTGGCTACCAAACAAATCTAGTCGATCACGATGAAGAGGAAGTGACGGCGCTTTATGCGAAAATGCTGACATTTGTGGAGCTGGCATCACAAGATGCAACATATTTTAGCCATCGGTTACGCGATTTTCATTCCTGGGCTGAAACGTTAGGAGTGGCAAGCCCCGACTGGCAAGAGCTATCAGTAGAGGATGATCGGCGCAGCGTGCGTCCAGGTATGTTGGTACAAAACGAGTACTTAGGGTGTCAGACCGCGCTACTCGCGAAATGGAAACACCATAGTGATGAAAAATTTTTGCTACTAGGCTTCGTGTTATTACTCACTTTTCGCTTTGGTTTACGAGCACAGGAGGCGATTGGACTCCAGCGTAACGATTGGTGTGAGTATCAAAGCACACGTTGGGTACTGGTACGCGATAATCCCCAGCGTAAACTAAAAAGTCTGTCGAGCCGCCGCGCGGTTCCTTTGCTTTTTGCCCTGGATGAAATAGAGGAAAACATCCTCCAGCATGTTTTTAGCCGTTTTACCTCATTGGCAGGTAATGACACAAAACGACCTATCTTGTGCGAGATTTACGAAAGCCAGACGCGGCTGATCTCTTGGGCGCTGCAGGTCAGTCCGGTTTTAATTCAGTTGCTTCGTCATGGGACATCAAGTGACGGATTGACGCTGCACCACTGTCGGCATGCTTTTTATAATACCCTTGCGCCTTCTTTATTCGGTATGCAAACAGCGCTAACCCGGTCGGTCACTGATGGTATCGATGCGCGAACAATACGCCAACAAGTATTGGGCGCCAATCACTCCGTATCACGTCGTAGCGGCATGGCAATGGCTAGGTTGATGGGCCACCAGCACCCGCGTATAGGTTTGTTGAACTATAGCCACTGTTTGTTTGACTGGGCTGATCAGCTAACGCCCGTGCGTCATCAGCGGGCAAGAAAAATTGCTGGTGTTCTACACACTGACGACTTGTTGCGCCTCAAAGCCTCTGAGCTTGATCAAGTCGATTTTACCGTGCGGTATGAAGAGTTAAGCTTCATGACTCTCTGGAAATTGCTGCGGCTTGTAGGGCTGGGCATGAGCTATGAGCGTGCAGGACGACAAGTGAATATCAGACCAGAAGACGTTGATGTGATTGCAAAAGTAGTTCGTCAAGCCGAATCACATATGCGGTTCAAGCTTAGAAATAGTAGTGATAGCTGGGTTAATGGAGAAAGCCATCCCCATATTTTATTAAGAAGCTTAGGCGAAAAAGCATGGCGCCGTTTTTTTGAACATATTGAAAAGATAAAGGACAGTGACTTAGTTAATAAAGGCGACTATGTGAGCTTAAGTGAATTGCCTTTTTTAATTAGTAAAAATCGCCAGCTGTTAATTAGCCACGAACAGCACCTGAGGCTAGTTATGAAGGCGTTTTTACTTTTTGGTGTGTCTAGGGAAGATATACAAGTCGCTACTAGGAATATACCAAAAGCTATCAGTGATGAATTAAAAGAAAATGGGTTGTATAAAAACGAAGCTGCCAGCGGCTTCCAGATCGACCCGTTTCCCATTGTGGTAGCGGGCGTATTGGATCGTCGTCAGCAATACGCTGCCCTTCGCCTCAACAGGTTATCGTTTGGCATCGTGCGCAATAGCCATGAGCTCGCCGTTGCGGTTTTGGCATGCGGCCTTTTCGGGGCAATAGCCCCCAATACTAGTTAAATTGTTGTGAGTACTCTATGAACCGAGCTATCCAAGCTAAATTGCGGTTATGCTAATCTTATCGTAACCGAAGGACTGGTTGCCCAGTCGACTTCACCCAGCGTTGCCAATGCCCCGTAAGCGATCTATAGCCTGATGGGAACAGCCAAGGCTAGCGGTCGCTCGTCTGAAGCGAACTTGAATAGACGGGACTTGTGATCACATACAAAAATACCGCCTTAAGAGTAAGGCGGTATTAGCAAGTACTGCTTACCAGTTGGGACGATCTAGGTTAAATCTGACTCCGGTGCTGAAGGGCCGTTCGTTTTCACAGAGGAGATGCCAGCATCCCTTGAGCTTGTCGAGGAGTACATCTGACTTGCCCCGATAATTTGGCCATTAGAAGCCTTGAGAACAAAATAAGGGCTTCCGCTGGTCGATGTTTTCCGCTCGTAATACTGGTCAAATGGACTATGTTGTCGAACTGAGTCGACGCCATTCTGGGCACCAGCTTTGTTTTGGTACCCCTCACTTTGCAGAATGATCTCGCCATTTCCTGCTTTAAGTCGAAAATAGTACTGTGAATTAAGAGTGCTACGGAAAATTTCGTATTTAGCGGACATATTAACGTGTCTCCTTTCGAACGCCTTTAAATGGACGGTTATCGGATTTTACATCCATGAAACGCCCGGTCTCGGTACTGCGCTTCACCCATGTGCCGTTGCTCATTTGAGTTTGAGATCGTTGGCGTACTGCGCCTACTCGCTTGTTGTCGCCATATGGACGATTGACTGCCATGACTGCTCACCTCTTTAGATCAGTCGTTTACATATTCGCCATACAGCAGTAGAATGCCCGCCGTTCAGAGCTGCTCTCTACTGCCAATGGCAGTTCAGGTGCACTAATTAACCCGATCAGCACAATGTTGTTCGGGTTTTTTAGTACACATCGCCAATGGTAATCAAAATGATGCGAGTCGTCAATATGATCGCTAGCGTCAATATTGTTTGCACCTAGGGCGTGCCCATCCTATATTGGGATAGGTGTGAAGGTAGACCGCTTGGCTTTAAGTACATTAGGGAGAGGGGATATGAACATAGCGCCATTTGAAGGCGTCCCTGGTCAACAGCTGGAAAGGTTAGCGCATATTGAGTTTTTGGTTTATTTCACCGGGAAAGTCACTCGCAAAGACATCATGTCCCGATTTGGTGTGAGTTCAGCAGCAGCCACCCGCGACTTGAGCACCTACATTGATAGCGCTCCAGATAACATAGTGTATGACCCAAGGCAGAAGCATTATGTGGCAACAAACAAATTCCAGTGCTTGCTGCCTCTCTCGGCGGAGAAGTGTCTATCCACGCTTACCAGCGGTTTTGGTGACGTTATGGATGGTCTTGAAGACTTTCGCTGCGCCTATCACATCGTCCTTGAAGAGCCTGAGCTAGATATTACAGCCACGTTCTCACGGGCCATTTCGTTGGCTAGGCCAGTGGAAGTCGAGTATGTTTCTACATCGAGTGGATTCTCAACCCGCGTAATCTGTCCGCATTCGTTAATGAATAATGGGTTGAGATGGCACGTCCGTGCTTATGACAGGAAAAGAGAAAAATTCTCGGATTTCGTGCTGAATCGAGTGGTATCCACTAAATTGCTTTATAAAGATGTGTTTAAGAAAAATGAGGTGTTGGATAAAGATGTAGATTGGGTTGAAGAGGTTGAGTTAGTTATTCAGCCTCACCCACGCCTGCCAAAGAATAGCCAGTGGGCAGTAGAAAAAGAATTTGGAATGGAAGGTGGCTTACTTATAAAAAAGGTGCGAAAAGCACAAGCAGGCTACCTTCTCAATAGTTGGAATGTTGATTCGACTATTGGGGCTGAATTGAAAGGTCGTCACGTTTTTCTCCACTTGAAAAATGCTAAAGCCCTCGAAAAAATGAAAATTGATAGTCTCTTTTTAGCACCAAGTTTGGATTAGTGTCGGGCTGGCCAAGGAGTTAGAGGCCGCCGTAATACTGCTGAGTGATAAGTCGACTCGGTTTCCGACTCAGCTAGGGAAGGTCTGAATAACTGCCGATTATCGCCAATCGCGGTTTGAGTCGACAAAAAATCAAAGATTCAGACACGCTTCTCCCGTTATGTGTGTGTTTTTTGCCCGTTTCCCGCCTTTTAGGCGG
>NZ_JAMXSI010000022.1:0-24572 GCF_024124705.1 Halomonas sp. Mc5H-6 | reverse complement strand
TCACTGCACACGAAGAAAAGGCCAGCGCGCATACGCCTGCCCAAGTAGGCGCTGACCCAGCAGGCACGGCCAGCGCCGCTGTCACTGCACACGAAGAAAAGGCCAGCGCGCATACGCCTGCCCAAGTGGGCGCGGACCCAGCAGGCACGGCCGTGGCGGTAACGCCTTCAGGATTTACAAAATCAGATAGCAGTCAACCTGCTTGGGTAGCGCCTACAAGCACAACGCTTGAGACCGCGAGTGACCTGGTGATCATTGTTGCCTCTACGATCATCAACGTCGACGCCTCCACGGCTATCGTGCTTCCGACGCTGAGCAACGGCACTGACTACACAATCTATGCGCTGGCAGATGGCTCGCTTGAAGCGGTAGATGCTGATGATTTAGCACCGGCAGACAGTCGCGCTGTTGGTGGCTTCCACGTTTTCTTGACGGGCGAGATAGCAGAGCGGTCTCTTTGGGATTTGCGTTGGCTGCCGAACGCCCCGAACCCTCGCGGGATGGTGCTGACGCCCGCTAATGAGTGGGGCGATATTTATATGATGGATGTCGACTACGGCATCCTTGGGTATAGCCGCCCCAATGTCACGATAGCTGATGATAGCGACCGCCCCATCATCCCTAGCATTTATGGCGGCAACGGTGTTGACCGGTACGGCTCCATGAGCTGGTGGGTGTCGGCAGACCTTGCCGCCGCCGCAGGCAAGCGCCGGTTCGCCTATGCCGGATTTACGGCGGCAGCGTACGGGGTGGTTGAGCGCCAAGCGGTGGGCACCGACCCCGGCACCACTCAGCATCAGCCCGGCCATCGCTCAGCGTGTGGGCTTGAGCAGGCGACGGGCGTTATGTGGCAATGGGGGGATGATGTTGCAGCCACCGGCGGTTCAGGGTGGCAGAACATCACGGAAGGGAGGGGCGATGTATACGCCTCGAATCTCAAGGCCGTCCTGCTTGGCGCGGCCTGGAGCAACGGCTCGAATGCGGGTTCCCGCGCTTCGTCCTGGAACTATGCGCCCGACAACTCCTTCAGCTACATCGGTTCGCGCGCGGCCTGTGACCACCTGAACCTGTCGCAATGAGCGGAAGCGAATAGACAATGGCGGATCCAAAGCTACATAGCCGTAAGACCGAGATGCTGAGAATCGTCACGGTTTTTGACGGTTTCATGAATTATATCGAGCCCATCACGCACACAATGCCCCGCCGCTACAGCCGGATGCGAGACGCATTTCTTGACGTGATGTGGCGAGTCCCAGAGCAACTTTACGCCGCTGCCATGAGCGACCAAGTAGGCAAGGTGCACCATGCCGACGCCATGCTTGCCACGCTTCGTTGGTTTTTGCGGCAAATGAAACATCCCGACCGGCGAATGATAACGGCTCACCAGCAAGAGGTGGCAGAAACCAAGCTCGCCGAAGTCGGTGGAATGATTCACGCCTGGCTTGAGCGTAAAGGCGCGACCAAGCGCCAAGGCAAGGCGTGATCAGGGTGTGTACGCGGGACGCCGTCCTACTTGGCGCGAACTGGAACAACGGCTCGAATGCGGGTTCCCGCGCTTCGAACTGGAACAATGCGCCCGACAACTCGAACAGCAACATCGGTTCGCGCGCGGCCTGTGACCATTACCGAATTAAGCCGTCCGGCTACCTACGGGCGCCGGAGGCGACTGCCTTTCAGGTGGTCAGCCGAGTACACACCTCCCTCGGGGAATACATTTCGAGGTCCGTGAAACAGGGCGTAGTGAGGCGCACCGCCAATATCGAGACCTGCGCACGGCATTTATTGACAAGGATCGTCATGGGCAAGAAGTACCGCAATCTGTTTGAACGTATTACCGCACCGGACAACCTGTGGACCGCTTACCAGCGGGCCGCAAAAGGCCGCCGAAACTCAGGCGGCTACTTAAATTTTCGAGAGTATGAGGCCTACAACCTCAGGCTGCTACGCGAGCGACTTTTGGAGGGCTCATACTTCCATGGCGATCCTCGCATCTTCACGGTTCGAGAGCCCAAGCCTCGCGTCATAGCAGCCTTACCCTTTGAAGACAGGGTCGTGCAACACGCCCTTCACGGCGTGACCGCGCCGATCTTTGAGGCAGGCATGCTGCCTCAGTCATACGCCTGCAGAGAAGGCCGCGGGACGCACAGCGGTGCGATCAAGGCGCAAGCAATGATGAGGAAAATGGGAAGGAGTGACGGCACGGTATATGCACTAAAAACCGACTACTCAAAGTATTTCGCCAGCATCCAGAGAGAGCCGCTATGGCGCCGCATCGACGCCAAAATCAGCTGTCGCGCCACACTGTGGTTAATAGAGCGCTTTGTCCCACGCACGGGCACCGGACTGGATATAGGCTGGCTGACCAGTCAGCTGTTCGCCAATGTTAACGGCACACAAGTTGATCGTTACCTGGCTCAGCATTGCCGCGAAAGCCGGTTCCTGCGTTATATGGATGATGTCGTAGTGTTCGGCTATGAGCGTGATTACTTATTTCAACTAAAAGATAAGCTGGAGCGCTATAGCAACGAAGCGCTAGGCCTTCGCTTTAGCAAGTGGAACGTGCAGCCGGTCACGCGCGGCGTCAATTTCCTGGGGTACCGGATTTGGCCCACACACAAGCTTCTAAGAAAAGATAGCGTACGACGCGCCAAGCGGAAAATCACCCGCTATGCCAGGGAAGGGGAAACCGAAGAGCTAAGGAAGTTTCTGGCCAGCTGGGGCGGGCACGCCAAATGGGCTGATTCTCGCAACCTCATCAACTCGCTGGCACTCACCTACAAATCAACGAAGAAGGATTCCGCTAATGTTCTCCTATGACAAGCAATCATCGCGCGTCGTCTGCCTAGAAGATTACGGACGCTTAAAGAAAGGCGCGATCGTGCCGGTATTAAATGAGTTATACGCCGATGTCGAAGCCTGGCTGGCTGCAGGCAACACGCTTGCCGAGTTCGACGGCTACCCCGAGATACCGATGAGCCAGGAACAGCTGCAGGACTGGCGGGAGAGTGCATCAGTATCCGCTCGTCAGGGCATGGAGCAATTGATTGTCGAAGGGCTTGATGAGCAAGTCGACCAGGTGATCGACGCCATTGAAGACCCTGTAGAACGGAAACTTGCTCGCAACTGGATTCAGAAAGCAGGCACTTGGGATCGCATGAATGCGCAGCTTAATCAGATTGCCGATGCGCTGGGGTTGACTGAGGGAGATAAAGACCAGCTATTTAGGAATGCGAGCAAGCGGTAGTCATTACATCGCTTCGGCAGGGTTCCAGCGAATACTTACATGCTCCGCTGTGTCATCGAGGGGTGTCAGCGTGACATTTTCAACGGTGCCGAGATCATCCAGCATGCGCGCCCAGTCTTCTGAGTGGTCGTCTGGCTGGCGTGAGATCTCGGCACACTTTTCAGACTGAGCCAGCGGGCTGTTGATCGCGCGCTGCACTCGCTGGACTAACTGCTCATAGGTTTTCTGGGACATAGGCACCTCTATTAAAGCTGGTAATATATACAGTATTCGAGGGAACGATAATCCATGGTCATCGTTGGATGCAAGCGGGGTGGTCGCAGTTTGGTCGCAGAACCGATGCGACCAATACACTGTATGCAAATATAGTAAATCGGTAAGGTGCTGATTTCTTTGTAAAGCCTTGTGCAAGCGCGGCCTTTGAAATTAGATAGAGCGGATTCAAAATCCGCCGCTGTAACAGGCGTGCCAGTTCGAGTCTGGCCACCGGCACCATATTTAAAATCAGGGGCTTAGGCCCCTTTTTTTGTGTCTGGACGTTGAGCTTTTCTCCTTCAGGATGCTTGAGTGTGTCTACAAAGTGTCCATCGCGATTCCCGCCCTTACTGTCTTACTTACTTCCTCGATTAGCCAAACGTTCAGCCGCCAGCTTTCGATAAAGAGCAACCAGCTCTGCGCTCTTGGCGTCCTCGTGCCAGCTGGCGGCATAGGTTTGGCCGCGCTCGGCGAGCTGTACTCGGCGTGTTTCATCGCTTAATAGCTGGTTAACCTTAGTGGCGAAGTTGCTATGGTTTTCCTCGGCGATTAGGCAGCCTTCACCTTCTTTTAAGACATCAAGCGTGCCCATGGTGGCGGTGGAGACCACCGGTGTGCCCAGTGCCATCGCTTCCAGCAGTACCAGCCCCTGGGTTTCCGTGCGTGATGCAAAGACGAAAACATCGGCGGCGCGGTAGGCCGCTTGCAAAGGGCCGCTGCGGTCGAGATAACCGAGAAATAGCACCGATTCCGTCACGCCAAGCGCCTGAGCCCGCCGGACAAGCGAGTCATGGGCCGGACCTTCGCCGGTAATAATCAGCCGGGTGGTGGGGTGTTCGGCTAATACCTTGGGCAGCATGTCGATCAGAAAGTCGATGTTCTTCTCGAAGGCGGTGCGGCCTACATAGAGCAGCAGTCGTGCTTCCTGGGGTAGGTGGTAATGCGCCCGAAAGTCGCTGTCATGCCGAGGCGAACAGAACGCCTCCAGCGCCAGGCCGGTAGCAATCACCGTGGTAGGCGTGGTCACGCCGTAGCGAATAAGTGCATGCTGCATCGCTTGGGAGGGAGCTACCAAGGCGCTTAGCTGATGGCATTGGTGTGCCGAAAGCCGCCGCGCGGCCAGGCGTAGCCAGCGTCGTGGTAACCAGCGAATATAGTGCTGAACATACGCCTCAAAAAGTGTGTGGTAGGTCGCGACCACCGGAAGCCCGAGTCGGCGACCCAGGGCAACACCGGCATAGTGGGCAGTAAAGGGCGTATGGACATGAATAAGGTCAAACGCCTTGCCTGCAAGCTGCGCTGTCAGAGCGAGCAGATCGCGGTAGCGCATCATGCGATCCTCCGGGTCACCGGGTACCCGGTGCGAGCGGATGCGCAGTACACCCGGTTCGTCCACTTGGCCCAACGGGTAGTCGGGGCAGACCAGTGTGACTGAGTGGCCCAGGCGCTCAAGGGCACCGCGAAAGCTGGCAATGGAGGTGGAGACGCCATTGACGCGGGGAAAATAGACATCCGAAATCATCAGTACTTTCATGCATCCCGGCTGCGCGTTAGCCGTTGACGCCGTTGAGTGAAGCAGCGCCAATGCCGATCCCCGCCGAGCCTCGCGGTCAGCCTCACGTTGCAGGTAGAGAGCATTGCCGTTGGCTAGATGAGTTAGCGCCGCGACGTCCTGGTCACTGAGCGGGGCGTTGAGAGGAGGGCGTCGACGCTGTGGCATGTTGTCTAACCTCTTATGGCAGCTTATTGCCACCCTAACCCGAGCCCATGACTTGCTGATGACAGCGTGTCATCCATATTGCACGCTCGGTAGAGCGTTAACGCACAGTTGGCTGCCCCCTCGCTTTTTGTCGCCGAGCCGTTTTATAGTGAATGAATCGCATTCGACGAAATACGGTAAACCACCATGGCCCTTTTTGAGCTGCATAGCCGCAACTTATCCCAGGAGCAGGTGGCCCATACCCACGATTTCCATCAGCTGATACTGGCGACCTGTGGTGTCACGGAGCTTTCGATGGAGGGGCGGGGGGAAAGAGTGACGGCCCGGCGTGGCTGTCTGATTCCCTCTTCGCGCCACCACGAGTACCAGGGCGATGGCAGTAACCGGACCTTGGTGCTGGATGTTCCCGTGGCTCAACTGGCCACGCTTGAAAAAGGCAGCGAGATTGAGCGCCTGTTCGATAGGCCGCGTTTTTTCAGCGTCCCCCCGGCGTTAAATCAGCTTACCCACGCCCTGGCCAATCAGCTCGAGCAGTGCCCCGGGTTGCAGAATGAAATCGCCATTCTGCTGCTGCGCGCACTGACGATGTATCTGCACGACGCCAGGCCTGAAGCCGTTGAGCAGTTGGGACAGCACTGTATCAGCGAACGCCTTGATCTCGCCCGTCTGGATGCCTGGCTGGATCAGCACCTAGCCGATGAAATCCGCGTGGAGCAGCTAGCCGCACTTTGCGCCTTGAGCCCGGGGCATTTCCACACCTGTTTTCGCGAGCTAACCGGCGTGACGCCGCTGGCTTATGTCCAGCGGCGGCGCCTGGAGCACGCTCGAACGTTGGTACGGCACAGCACGCTTAGCCTGGGGCATGTCGCCATGCTGGTCGGCTTTCGCGACCAGGGCAGTTTCTCGCGCGCGTACCGGCGCTATTTCGAAATCTCTCCCTCGTCTGACAGGTAAGCATTTCCTGGAGTCGGCCACCTTAGATCGGTTTGCATGACTTACGGGCAAACTTACCGCAGTGTCGGGCAAGTAATTTGCCCAATAGCGTTCTAGTCTCTGAAGAAGCCTTTTTGATGGAGAGACCCAGTGAACGTTACCTACCAAGACAGCAATGCGCGGATGAGCCAAGTAGCGGTTCATAACGGCACTGTTTACCTTGCGGGCCAAGTACCTTCAGATGCCTCGGCGGATATGCGCGGCCAAACCGAACAAGTACTGGTACGCATCGACCAACTGCTGGCCCAGGCCGGTACCTCCAAAGAGTACCTGCTTTCAGCGCAAATCTGGGTGACCAGCATGGCAGAGTTCGACCAGATGAACGCCGCCTGGGATGCCTGGGTGGTTCCGGGCCGTCCGCCCGTGCGCGCTGCCGTTGAAGCCAAACTCGCCAAGCCCGAGTGGAAGGTTGAAATCATGGTGATTGCCGCACTGCCGGAGGCCTGACATGCGGGTTGTATCTGCACAAGACGTCGCTCGAGCGCTTAGCTGGGAGGGGTTGGTCAAGCGGCTACATGCCACCTTCGTGAATGGCGTGGAGTCGCCGCCGCGCCACCATCACGCCATGCACCGCCCTGATGGCGAAGCCACCATGCTGCTGATGCCCGCCTGGGAAGAAGCCGGGTATATCGGCGTCAAGATGGTCAATGTGTTTCCGCAAAACGCCGACCATGGCGTTCCCGCTATCTCCGGGCTTTATCTGCTCAGCGAGGGCAAACACGGTCAGCCGCTGGCATGTATTGATGGCAGCGAGCTTACCCGGCGTCGCACGGCGGCGGCGTCAGCGCTTGCCGCCCAGGCCCTGGCGAATGAAAACGCAGAGACCCTGCTGGTCGTCGGCACTGGCAAGCTGGCGCCGATGGTGATCGAAGCCCACGCCAGCGTGCGGCCTATCCAGCGGGTACTGATTTGGGGGCGCAACCCCAGTAAGGCGGCAGCGATTGCCGACGATTACGCTGACCGCTTCGAGATCCAGGTGGTCGACGAGCTGGCCGATGCCGTGGCCGAGGCCGATATCATCAGCTGTGTGACGCTTTCCACCCAGCCGCTGATCAAGGGTGAATGGCTGACCTACGGCACGCATCTGGATTTGATCGGAGCGTTCCGCCCGCAAATGCGCGAAACCGATGCCCTATGTTTACGCCGCGCCGAAGTATTTGTGGATACCTACGCCGGTGCCCAAGGCGAGGCGGGGGATATTCTGCAGGCGATTGACGAAGGGGAATTCCAGTTCGACCAGATTCAGGCAGAGCTTGCCGAAGTGCTATCTGACACCAAGCCCGGACGCTCGGGAAAGGAGGCGATTACGCTGTTCAAATCGGTAGGCGCGTCGCTTGAAGATCTTGCCGCCGCCATTGAGGTATGGGAGTCACTTCCCGAATAACCCACACAACTAAAGAAATCGCTACCCATTAGGTGGTAACGCCAGTCATAACCAAGACCGACCAACAACCAAAACGAGGTATGTTATGAACACTAGCAAATCCATATTGATTGCCGCCCTGGCAGCGCTCCCCCTGGCCATTGCCAGTGCTAATGCCCAAGCGCAATCCAATGAAATGGTGATCGCCACCCAACTGCCGGAGGACATGAGCAATAACGCGATTTATCCGGCGCTGGTGCACTTCAAAAACCTTGTCGAGGCACGTACCGACGGGGATCTCACGGTCAACATCTTCGGCGGTGGCCAGTTAGGCTCCGAGGTGGAAAACGGCTCAGAAGTACAGGGCGGACGGACGCTGCAGTCGACGATCATGTCGGCCGGGGCCATGTCGTCCTTCTATGATGATTACCAGGTGGTCACAGCGCCGTTCCTGTTTACCAACTGGCGCCAGGCCTGGACCTTCTTCGACAGTGAATGGTTCGCTGACTTCATGTCCGGCACCATTGAAGACGCCGATATGCGTTACCTCGGCACCTTCGATGATGGCGGTGGCTTCGTGGCGTTTACCAACAACGTCCGCCTGATTGAGACCGTCGAAGACCTGGAAGGGCTCAACATCCGCACTGAAGAGAACCCCGCCCACGTCGCCATCATGCAAGCCCTCGGGGCTTCTGCCACGCCGCTGCCCTGGGGTGAGCTGATCACCGCGCTGGAGACCGGCCTGGCCGATGGTCAGTTCAACGCCCCGGTGCTCAACACCACCTTCAACTTCGATGCCGTCACCGACTACACCACACTCACCGGGCACGTGTATAACAGCGCCCCCTGGATGGTCAGCGAATCGTGGTATCAATCGCTACCCGAAGAGCAGCAACAGGTGTTGATCAACTCCGCGCGTGAGGCGATCCAGATGAGCCACGGCATGTCCGGCGCCCTGGCCACCGCCAGCTGGGTGGAATCCTGCGAGCGCTTTGAAGAATGCTACCTGATGCCCGATGAAGAGCGCGAACGCATGGCCGAGATTGCCCGCCCTGCCTGGCAGGAATGGATTGTCGATGACTTCGGCATGGACGAAGCCCGTGTGCAGGGGCTGCTGGACGAAGTCGAAAGCGTTGGCCAGACAGTTGCTGAGGAAGACTACCGGGTTTATGGCCAATAAACGCATGTCCAGAACGACGCGCTGCTGATCGACGCCGGGGCGGCAATTACCGCCCCGGCGTAAAACCTGATTAGCGGGCGTTGTCATGAGGGGGCTTTATGGGCGTATTACAACCGTTGCGCCGCCTGAGCGATAGCGTCAATCAGGTGGCTATCGTGGTGTGTGTGGGCTGTATTCTGGCGATGCTGGGCATTTCGTTTACCGCGTTTATCTACAAGCTGGTGACCGGCAGCACGCTAAGCTGGACGTACTCACTGGCGCGACTGTTTTTGCCATGGATCGGCTTTTTATCCATGACCATCTCGTTGCGCTATGGCGAACATGTTGCCATGACGCTGCTGGTTCGCAGCCTGCCAAGAGTCATGGTGCAAATCGCTGCCGGGCTCTGTTTGGCGGTGATTGCGCTGTTTGCCTTGATGCTGACCTGGTACGGCTGGGATTACTTCACCAGCGCCACTCAGGTCTACATGGTGTCCGCGCAAATTCAAATTCCCAGCAAGGTGACGGCCATCGTGGTGCCCCTCAGCGGCATCATCATGCTGCTGCACCTGGTGCATGGCTTTTCACTGCTGGAGCATTTCATTGATGATGACGACGTGATCGGCGAGCTCATCGACTCGGCTGACGGGGAGCACCGCTCATGACGCCTGCGATTATCGTCTTCGTACTGCTGCTGTTCATCGGCGCGCCGGTGGCCGTGGTCATGGCCATGTCGGGGCTGGCGGGCGGTTTTGCCATGGGCGGCGAACGCATGCTGGGCATCATTGCCGACCGCATGTTCTCGGGCGTTTCCGGCTTTTTGCTGATCGCCGTGCCCTACTTTATTTTCACCGCTGAGTTGATGAACCAGGGCGGGCTGACCCACAAGCTGATCGCGTTCAACAATGCGCTGTTTGGCCGGGTGCGTGGCTCGCTCTCCCACGTGAATATCTCCGTCTCGGTGTTTTTTGCCGGGCTGACCGGCGCGGCGGTGACCGACACCGTGGCAATCGGCAAGATCATGATCCCCGAGATGAAAAAGCAGGGCTACGATGCCGAGTACGCCGCGGCGGTCACCGCCTGCTCGTCGATCATCGGGCCGATTATTCCGCCAAGCGTGGTGATGGTGGTCTACGCCACGCTGCTGCGGGATATCTCGGTGATCGACCTGTTTGCCGGTGGCATCATTCCCGGCTTGATCATGGCATTGGCGCTGCTGGGCGTGAGCTTTTTCCTGGCCTGGAAGCGCAACTACCCTAAGCAGGCGCCAACGCCGTTCAAGATGGCGGTCATTTCGTTTCTGCTGGCGCTTCCCGCCATGGTGGTGCCGCTGATTATCCTGGGCGGTATTCTCTCAGGGCTCACCACGATTACCGAAGCCTCGGGCTTTGCGGCGGTTTACGCCATCGTGATCGGCGTGGTGTTCTACCGCAACCTCACCTGGCGCAAGATCTGGGATTCGCTGGTGACCACGGTACGCTTCTCGGGGGTGGTGTTTTTTCTCCTGGCCACGTCAGCGGTGCTTGGCTGGTTTGTCACCCGCTCGGGCATTGCCCGGGATGCGGCCAGCATCATCACCACCGTCAGCGACGCGGCCTTTGTGCAATTGATGCTGGTCTGCCTGCTGCTCATCGTGATTGGCACGGTGATGGATGTGCTGCCCGCGTTGGTGGTGATTGCCCCGGTCCTCGTGCCCGCGATGATCCAGTTGGGGTTCGACCCGCTGCACTTCGCCATCCTGATGATCGTGGTGCTCAATATCTCCAACGTGACACCACCGGTCGGCATGACGCTGATGACCGCCGCGCGAATCGCCGAGGTGCCCTATGAGCGGGCGATTGTGGCCTCGCTGCCGTTTTACATCTCGTTCCTGGTGGTGATCGTGCTGCTGGCGGCGTTCCCCGCGCTTTCTACCTGGATTCCTTCTTTACTTTAACGGGCTGCCAAGGAATGCGAATGTGACCATGAAATGCTTCTACCATCCTGACCAGGCCTACCACGCGCCGCCAACGTTTCTGTTGCGCGGCCAGCCAGCGCCTTCACCGGAAGGGCCGGTGCGCGCCGAGCTGCTGACCCAAGGCTTGGCCAACGCAGGGCTGACCCTGACCGCCCCCAGAGAGGCGGATTCGCCGACGTTGCGCAAGCGCCTGGAGCAGATTCATACGCCGCGCTACCTGACGTTTCTGGAAACCATTTACCCCCGCTGGCAGACGCTGCCGGATGCAGCGGAATTTGTCGCGCCCAATATTCACCCCTGCGGCGGCGGTCACCACTATCCACGCCACCCGATCGGCCAGGCAGGCTGGCATCTGCATGATATGGCCTGCCCGCTAAGTGCCACCAGCTTTCAAGGCGCCCTGGCCTCGGCCGCCAGTGCCGAAGCCGCCGCAGAAGAAGTGCTTGATGGGGCGCCTGCGGCCTACGCGCTGTGCCGCCCACCGGGTCACCACGCCGGGCCTGAACGCGCCGGGGGCTTTTGCCTGCTGAATAACTCGGCGCTGGCCGCCACGGCGCTTCGCGAGCGGTTTTCTAAAGTGGCGATCATTGACGTGGACCTGCACCACGGCAACGGCACCCAGGATATTTTCTATCATCGCCGCGATGTCTGGACCGGCTCGCTGCACGTCGACCCCAGCGACTTCTACCCGTTTTTTTGGGGCGGCGCCGACGAGACCGGCAGCGGGGAGGGCGAGGGCGCCAACGTCAACCTGCCGTTGCCGCTGGGCGGAGACAGCGGCGTCTATCTCGACGCCCTGGCGATATTGATCGACGCCCTGGAGCGCTATGCGCCGGACGCCGTGGTGGTGGCGCTGGGGCTCGATGCCCACAAGGAGGACCCATTAGCGGGGCTTAAGGTGGAAACCGAGGCGTTTATCGAGGTGGGTAAACGCCTGGCAGCCCTGGCGCTGCCCACCGTGATTATTCAGGAAGGGGGTTATCCAACCGAGCACCTAAGCGCCAACTTGACCGCCTTCATGCAGGGCTTCACCTCATGAGTAGGACCGGTTTTTACTGGCACGAGCGCTGCTTCTGGCACGACCAGGGCGCCATCGGGGTGTTTTCCGCGCCTGGCGAATTCCTGCAGCCCCAGCCCGCCTCGGAAAGCCCGGAAAGCAAGCGGCGGCTGAAGAATATCCTCGAAGTCAGCGGGCTGATCGATGAGCTTTGCGTGGCGAAACCGCCTGCTGCGTCGCTGAATGATCTGCTGCGCTTTCACACCCTGCGCTATCTGGACGAACTGCAGGCGGGAGACAAATCACGTGGCGGCAACGGCGGCGACTGCGCCCCCTACATGCCGGGCAGTTGGGCGGCGGCCACCCAATCCGCCGGGTTAGCCATCGCCGCCGTGGAGGCCGTGGCGCTTGGCGAGGTGAGCAACGCCTATGCTCTGTGCCGCCCGCCGGGTCACCATGCGGAAGCCGACCAGGGCCGCGGGTTCTGCCTGCTGGGCAATATTCCCGTGGCGGTGATGCGCGCCCGCGCCTTGGGGCAGGTCAATCGCGTGGCGATACTCGACTGGGACGTGCACCACGGCAACGGCCAGCAGGCGGCGTTTTATGACGAGCCGGAGGTGCTGACCGTATCCATCCATCAGGCGGCCAACTACCCGCTTGAAACCGGCAGTTTTGACGAGCAGGGCGAAGGCGCAGGCCGGGGCGCCAACCTCAATCTGCCCTTGCCGCCGGGCTGTGGCCTGGGCGCCTACGCCTACGCTATGGAAAAACTGGTGCTACCCGCACTGGAAGCCTTTAATCCCGAACTCATCGTGGTGGCCTGCGGTTTTGATGCCTGCGGCAAAGATCCGTTAGGCAAAATGTTGCTCAATAGCCAGGCGTTCGCCGACATGACTGCCCAGTTGAAAACGCTGGCCGAGCGCTGCTGCGACGGCAAGCTGGTATTTGTGCATGAAGGCGGCTATTCGGAAGGCTACGCGCCGCTTTGCGGCCACGCAGTCATCCAGACCCTGGCAGGCAGCGAGATCGCCGTGCCCGATCCGCAAAACGATGAAATTGCCGCCTGGGGCTATCAGGCCCTGCAACCGCACCAGCAGACGTTGATCGATGACTGGTGCCAACAGTGGGAGCAAACAACCCGATGACACCGCTTTACGATCGCGACGGCTGGATCTGGCAGGACGGCGAATGGCGTGAATGGCGCGACGCCAAGGTGCATGTTTTCACCCACACGCTGCACTACGGCATGGGCTGTTTCGAAGGGGTGCGCGCCTACGCTGGCCCCAGCGGCACGCACCTGTTCCGGGCCGCCGAGCACACCCGCCGCCTGGTGGAAAGCGCCCATTCGCTGGATATGCCGCTGCCGTTCAGCGAAGCGGCGTTGATCGACGCCCAGCGCGAGTGCCTGGCCAAAAACGGCCTGAGCAATGCGTATTTGAAGCCCACGGTATTCTTCGGGGCGGAAGGCCTGGGACTGCGCGCCCAGGGCTTGACCACCCATGTGATGATCGCTGCCTGGGACCTGGGCCCTTACATATCCCCTCAGGCCGCAACCCACGGGCTGCGCGCGCTGACCTCTTCCTGGGCGCGCCACCACGTCAATATCAGCCTATGTCGCGCCAAGACCAACGGCCACTATGTCAACTCCATGCTGGCGCTGAATACGGCGCTGAAAGCCGGGTTTGATGAAACCATCATGCTCGACCCGGAGGGCTACGTGGCCGAGGCATCGGCGGCTAACATCTTTTTACTTCGCGACGGCGTGCTGCACACCCCGGAAGTGACCTCCTGCCTGCAGGGCATCACCCGGGATAGCGTGATTCAGCTGGCGCAACGGGAACTGGGCATCGAGGTGCGCGAGCGGCGGATGACCCGCGACGAGCTGTACACCGCCGACGAAGCCTTCCTGACCGGCACCGCTGCCGAAATACTGCCGCTGCGTGAACTGGATGGGCGATGCATTGGCGTTCGTGCGGGGGCTCCGCCTGTCAACGAGCCCATCAGCCCCAACAGCGTGACCGCTCAACTGCAGCGCTTATATCGTCAGGCGGTGCGCGGCGAGCTGGCTGACTTCAGGCACTGGCTAACGCCGTCTTAATTTCTAATCGCATGCTCTAAAACAGCAAGCCTACCCGGCTCCAACGCGGCCTGCACGGCGGTAATGCGTATCACGTTGGCAAGCTCCGGATGCGCCAGGCGAGCGACCAGCACGCCCTCGGCGAGCAGCTGCTGGTGCACCTCGGCGGCCAGCTCGGCGCTGGGCAGGCGAATGCCGACAAAGTTGGTGGCGCTGGGCAGCACGTCGGCCCCCAGCGCACGGAAGTGCTCCGCCAAGCGCTCACGGCGGGCTTTCACGTCGGCGACATGCTGGTTCACCTCGTCAGGATGGTCGAGCACCACTTCGGCGGCGGCCTGGGTGAAGGTGGAGACGGCATAATGAATGCGCACCTTCATCATCATCGCCAGCACGTCTGGCTCGGCAATCGCGTAGCCAATGCGCAGCCCGGCCAGGCCGTGGGCCTTGGACAGCGTGCGCAGGCGGATCACGCCCGGCAGCGCCCGAGTGGTGAATTCGCTGCCTGCATCGTCGCGGAAATCCCCATAGGCCTCGTCCAGCAATAGCCAGCAGGTTTCGGGCAGGGCATCGCGCAGCTTGAGAATGTCGTTGTCGCTGTGCAGGTGACCGCTGGGGTTGTCCGGATTGGCCAGATACACCACCCGTGCGTCGGCATCTTGCGATGCCGTTGCCAGGGCGTCGAGGTCCGGGGCCAGCACGCCTGGGGCCTCAAAATAGCTGGGTTCGATCAGCTGGCAGCCCTGCCCCCTGGCGAAATAGCCAAAGGTGGGGTAGGTGCCCGCGGTGCTCACCACCGCCTCGCTGGGTTCGCAGGTCGTGCGCAGGGCCAGCGCCATCAGGCTGTCGGCGCCGGCATCCACCAGCAGCGTCTCCAAGGGCATGCCCTGTTGGGCACTCAGGCGCTTGCGTATACCCAACGCCTCGGCATCGCCGTAGCTGTAAACGTGCGCGGCCAGGGCATCGCCAAAGTGCTCGCGCAGGGCGCGGTGGGGCATGTCCAGCCCCTCGTTGGAGCCCAACTGGTAGGGAATCGAATGGCCAAGCTTGCGCTCCAGCACCTTGATACCAGGGAAGGGGTTGGTGGGGCCTTCTCGCATTAAGTGGTCGGGGTAGCGGGGCATGGCGGCTCCTGGTAATACAGTGAATGATTAACCTAAGATTTTAGTGTGTTGATGCAGGTACCTTGATAAGGATGGGGCTCATGCAAACCTTCTTCCACGATGACCAATCGCTTCACCGGCCGCAAGTCTACTTCTCCCGCGGGAAGATGCGAACGCCCCAAGAAGTGCCGGAACGCACCACTCACCTGCTGTCGGCTGCGCAGAAGCTTGGCTTTGAAATCCAATCTCCCGCCGACTATGGCGTAACGCCGATAAGGGCGGTGCATTCGCTGGCTTACCTGCGCTTTCTGGAAAGTGCCTATCAACGCTGGCATGCCCTTGGCGAAGATTGGGGAGACGAAGTTATCTCCAACATCTTCGTGCGTTCGCCCAACGCCCTGCGTGGCATCCTGGCGGAAGCCGCGCGCTACCTGGCCGACGGCAGCGCGCCGGTGGGTCAGCATACCTGGCAGGCGGCATACTGGTCAGCGCAAAGCGCGGTCGCCGGTGCTGAGGCCCTGCTTAACGGCGAGCGGTTCGCCTATGCGCTATCGCGCCCGCCGGGTCACCACGCGGGCACCGATTCCGCCGGTGGCTTCTGTTTCCTAAACAACACGGCGATTGCCGCTCAACATCTGACGTCGCGCTACCCCCGTATCGTGGTGTTGGACCCCGACATGCACCACGGGCAGGGTGTTCAGGAAATCTTCTACCCGCGCGATGATGTGCTGTATATCTCTATCCACGGCGACACCACCAACTTTTATCCCGCGGTCACCGGCTTCGACGACGAGCGCGGGCAGGGCGCAGGGCTCGGCTACAACATCAACCTGCCGATGCCCCACGGCTCACCAGAGTCGGTATTTTTTGAGCGTCTCGAACAGGCCTGCCAGGCCATTCGCCTGTTTGAGCCCGATGCCATGGTGCTGGCGCTGGGGTTTGATATTTATGAGCGGGACCCTCAGGCGAAGGTCGCCGTCTCCACAGCGGGTTTTGGTCAACTTGGCCGCATAGTAGCGGGCCTGAATTTACCCACACTGGTGGTGCAGGAAGGCGGTTACTACCTGGAAGGACTGGAAGCCAATGCGGTGAGTTTCTTTGAAGGGCTGCTCAGCAAGGCGTAATCAGTAAGACAAGCCATCAAGGTGTCTGGCAAGATAGTCCCTTTCAGCGATCAGTAAACGATCCGGATCGTCATTGAGATCGTCATTGAAATAGTCATCGAAAGGACACGGCATGGCCCACCTGCTACGCATCGTGATGATTCACGGCCACCTGGAAGGCGTGGTCGAACTGAGTGTGGATGGCCACACCAATATTTGCGGCACCAACGCTTCCGGTAAAACCACGCTCCAGCGCCTGGTGCCGGTGTTTTACGGCGAGTTACCCAATAAAGTCGTCCCCAAGACGCGCATGAAGTTCGATGCCTTTTACCTGCCCCACCGCAACAGTTATCTGGTCTACGAATACCGCCGCGAAGCGGGCAATATCTGCCAGGTGGTGCTGACCCGCAAATCGGAAGGCGGGGTGGAGTATCGTTTCGTCGCCGCCCCTTACCGGCCAGAGGATTATCTGGTGGAGGGGGAAGACGGCGCCGTGGCATTGGAGTACGCCCAGTGGGCCAACGGCCTACGCCGGGAGAACATCAACGTCTCGTCCAAGCTCACGGCCACCTCCGAATACCGCGCGGTGATCCAGAACGACTTTACCCCCACGCCCGGCATCATGCCCCACGGCAATCGCAAGGATGCCCTCAAGCTGCGCCAGATGGCCGCGCAGTTCAGCCTGGTCAAGCCCGAGCATCGTATCCGCCATATCGAAAAGCTGGTCTCGGCGGTGCACGCCAAAGAGGGCAAGATGGACACCCTCAAGACCATGCTGGCGGCGATCTTTGAAGAGGACGGTGTCGAGCTGCCCGTGACCCGCATCCGCAGCGCCAAGGCGCGGGAGTGGATTGACCAGATGCGCCAGTCCATGCGCCTGGAGCCGCTGCAGCGTTCGCTTGCCAAGCTGCACGACGTTGATCGCGAGTTGGCGGATGTGGAGGCCTCACTCTGGCAGCTGAAACCGCAATTGGAAGCCGACCGTCACCACGTCGAGCGCACCCTGGCCGATGCCGAAGCCGATATGAATACGCGCCAAGAGGCATTCGACGCCGAGAAAAACGCCTACGAGGCGGCCCGGGATGAGCTGAACGAGCAGCTCAGCGAGCTGGAAAGCGGTCTCAAACAAACCCAGCGCGACCTGAGCGACCTGCAGGACCAGTATGAAGCCTATGAGGCGGCAGACATGCCCGCCCTTGAGCGCGACCTCAACGCGCTGCCCCAAAAACGCGAGCAGTTCGAGCAACTGAAAAGCCACCTGACTGCCTTGCAAGAGGCCGTGCAGGCAAGCCAGGCCCGCAAGGAAGAGCGGCTGCGCGAGCTGGGCGAAGCGCTGGCCCGCCAAAGCGAAGAGATCCAGGGGCTGGTCGATGCCCTCAACGAAGAAAAGGCCGCGCATCAGGAAGCCCACTGGGAGGCCCAGCGCAATCTCGATGCCCGCTACCAGACCCAGCGTGAAGAGACAGAAGCCGACTTTCAGGAACGCCTCAACCAGGGGGTTGAACGGCTGGCAGCGCTGAAAGCCGCGCTAAGCCACAGCGGCCCCACGGCGGAGGAAAGCGAAGAGGCCGCCCTGATTCAGGCGCGGATCGACCAGGCGCAAAGCGACCACAACGCCGCCAGCAGCCAGAGGGAAAGCCAGCGCCGCGAGCTGGATAGCCTGAAGCGCGAACGCGACGGCGCCGAGCAGGCCCACGCGGATGCCCGCCGGACGCTGACCCGCGCCCAGCAAACCAGCCAGGCGCTGCACCGCCAGCGCGACCCCGCTCAAGGTTCGCTGCGCCATTTCCTGCGCTACCACCTGCCCGAATGGGAGCAGCGGCTGGGCAAGGTGATCGCCCCCGAGCTGCTGGAGCGCCGTGACCTGTCGCCGACCTTGACCGAGCAACCCAGCGACGACCTTTACGGCCTGGTGCTGGATACCCATCTGATCGAGCCGCCGGACTACGCCCAGGATGAAGCCAGCCTACTGGCCGCCATTGAAGCGGCGGACGACGCCGTGGTGCGCGCCGAGGCCGAGCTTGCCAACAGCGAAAAGCAGCTCAAACGGCATAACGAGCGCGTCCAGGCCGCCGATGAAGCGCTAAGCCAGGCCCAACTTGCGGTGAAGCGCGCCGATGAAGAAGTCGAATACGCCCAGGATGCCCGCCGCCAGTGCCAGGCGCGCCATGCCGAGGCGCAACGCCAGCGCAAGGCCGAGCAGGAGGCTGCCCTGGCAGAACAGGAAGCGCAGCAGCAAGCCCTGCGCGACGAACGCCAGACCGCGCTGGACAAGCTCAACGCCGCCCACAAGGCCGAACTGCTGGAGCTAAAAGCCGATGCGCAAAGCCAACTGGAGTCCATCGACCGGCAGATTCAGCAGTACAGGACCCAGCTCACCGAACTGAAAGCCGAACACAAGCGCCAGTGCGAAGAGCTGGAAGAGGCGTTCGACCAGGAATTGAAAGCCCAGGGTGTCGATCCGGAAAAACTGCGGGATACCCGCACCCGGCTGCAGCAATTGGACGAACACATCCGCCACACCGCCGCCCGTCAGGACGATCTGGACGCCTACAAGCGCTTTATGCGCGTAAGCTGGGGGCAGCGCAAACCCGAACTGGTCGAGCAGGAAGGGCGTTTAAGCCGTGAGATAGACGCCGCCCAGCGGAAGCGCGAGGAACACCAGCAGGCCTTCAAAGCCACCAAGGCCGCCCACCAGCAGCACGTCGCCGCGTTTGAAAGCAAGCGCCGCGAAAGCCACGAGGTGCTCAACGACCTCAAGCCGCTGCTCAAGCAGCTCGATGAGCTCACCCTGACCTCGGACGCCACGCCCCAACAGGAGGCCCCCGGCGATGTCGCCGAGCGGCTGGCGCGCACCCGTCAGGCACTCTCGCGCCGTGCCCAGGAGCGCGACACGCTGCGCAAGGGCTGCCAGGAGGCGGAGAGCCAGCTGATCAAAGGGGCCAGCACCAGTTTTGTCGATGCGCTGGAAAGCGAGCGCGCCCGGCTGGCCGACCCCGACGACCCGCGGTCGCTGCTGCCGCTGCTCGGCGGCATGCTCAAACTGCTGGAAGACCAGCAGCAACAGCTGATTCAGCAGGGGCGCAACCTCAGCGACGACCTGGACAAGTTCTTCACCGTGTTCCGCGACCTCAACCGCCGCATCAGCGCCCAGAGCAAGCGCCTCTCGGATGAAGTGGCCGACGACCTGCGCCTGGATGGCATCAGCAAGGCCGAGGTGCGTATCCAGTCGACCATCGACGAACTCGGCTTTTGGGAGCCACTCAAGCTGTTCGCCCAGCGCTACAAGGCGTGGCGTGACTCCGAGCAGACCCTGCCCAGCGACGACTACCTCAACGCCCTGGCGGACGTGGTCGATTTGCTGCGCAGCGACCAGCAATACAGCTTCGAAAGCCTGCTGCGCCTGGAGCTGCACCTCAACGAAGGCGGCACCGACCTGATCATCAAGAACGACCGCCAGCTGCTCGAATCGTCCAGCCACGGCATGGCGTATCTGATTCTGTGCAAGTTCCTGCTCGCCTTTACCCGCCTGCTGCGCGGCCGGGCGGCGATCGCCATCCACTGGCCCATCGACGAGATCGGCACGCTTGCCTACCACAACGTCGAAAAGCTGTTCGACGCCTGTGACAGCAACCAGATTCATATTGTCGGCGCCTTCCCCAACCCGGAATCCGACGTGCTGCTGCTGTTCCATAACCGCTACCTGATCGACCGCGACGCCGACGACCCCGCCAAACGACGGCTAAAACGCATCGAGCCGCGCCAAAGCCGCCTGGCCGAGCGGCTCAAGGCCCGCCATGAGGAGGTGCCGGTATGAGCGATATGAGTCTGTTACCCCATGGCCCGCTGCTGGAGCGGCTGCTGGCGGGCGAGTTTATCTGCGCGGTGAGCGACGAAAGCGCCTTCAAGCGCCTGCAGGATGACGCCACCCGCGAGGCCATCGACAGCTACCTGCGCCCGCTCAACCGCCGCGTGGCCAGCAGCCAGGAGGAAGGCGTGTATTTTCTCGCCTGGCGCCAGTTGGATGACAGCGCGCGGGACCAGCTCGCCCGCCAGCTGGGCGATACCGTCAACAGCCTGCTGCCGCTGCTGGAATGGCTACAGCTGGTGCAGGAAGCCCTGGGCCGTGACAGCGTGTTGTCCCCCGGTGATGTGCTCAAGCCCGGCGAGCTGCAGGCCAAAAGCGAAGACAACCCCAGCCTGCGCGAACGCATCGAGCGCCTGGCTACCGACAGCTTTTTTGGCTCCCAAAGCGATCAGCTGGACGCCCAGGTCAAGCAGGTGTTCAAGCGGTTAAGAGAGCACGGCTACCTGCTGCAGCCCCACGCCGACCGCCAGGTGTTCCTGGTGACCGGCAAAGTCGACTACCTGCTCGAACTGGTGCGCTTTATTCGCGATGAAGAACACCTGCCGGTGGACGACGAGGGCGAGGATACCCAGGAGGCGCTGCTGTGAACGACGCGGAAACGCCAGGACTGGAAAGCCGCCTGATCACCACCGGGGTGGAGCGCCTGGCCCTGCTGGGCCGCCACGCCGAAGCGCTGATGCAGGGCTATGCCAACGATCAAGTCCCCCTGGAAGGGCTGAGCCACACCGCGCTGCGCAAGCTTTTAAGCGCGCGGATTGTCTGGCGGCCTGACGAGCAGGGCGGCCTCAAGCTGACCCCCAAGGTGCGCGAGCTGATCGCCGAAATGGTGTCCGATGAAGCTCGGCGCCACGTCAACGCCGATGTGGCTGAGGCGCTGGAGCTGATCCGCAGCCTGATCCAGAGCTATCGCGATTCCAGCAGCCGCGGCGACTACTGGCAGCAGGAGCAGCAGCTGTTGCGCCTGCGCCAGGCGGTGGATGACATGAACGGCCGCTTTGCCGACGCCATCGACAGCCTGTGGCAGCGGCTCAACAGCGACTTTGGCTTTGTCAGCCAGCTCAACGACAAGGTGCGCGAAAACGACCGCGCGCAAAAGCAGGTGGTCCGCCTGCTCGACGGGCTGGCGCTGATCGACTTTGACGAGTTGATCGAACTGGTAGGCAGCGACGGCACGCTGCGCAAGGTGTTGATCAGCCAGCTGCAGCAGCAACTTAGCCAGCACTACACCAGTCTGCGGGAAGTGCAGCATCGCTTGATAGAATTGATGGCGCGTTTTCGCCGCATGCAGGCACGCAGCCGCCTGGTCTCCGGCATGGCCGCCTTCCTGCGCGAACACCCCGGCTTTACCCCTGGCAACTACGCCCGCCGCAGCGAGGTGCCCGCGCTGTTCAATCACGCAGCCCCCCTCACCGCTGCCGGGGCCGTGGCGCTGGACCGCGCCCAGGACATGCCCACCCTCAGCGCGCTGCTGGAAGATGTGCCCACGCCGTTACGTGCCGCCCAGTCGGTCACCGCGGCACGCCCGGCGGAACACGTCGAAGACACGCTCATCGCCGCCCGCCAGCAGGCCCTCAAGGATGACGTCGAAACCTTCTACCTCAACGTAGTGGACCGTGCCGAGCAAACGCCCATCAGCGCCCTGGACTACCTGAACCAAAGCGAGCTGCAATGGCCTCCAGAAATCTGGCTGTTCCAGGTGATCGCCGAGCACCAGGGCCTACCGCACAGCGAACAGCGCGCGTTTCATCTTCATCAGCAGGAAGAACGGGCAAGCGCCTTCAACGATGTGAAGTTGATTCGCGATGTTTCGTTAGGCCTGGCGGTGTAACGATGGATGACCAGACGCTCACCGCCAAGGTCTACAGCAAGCTAAGCGACGTGGATCGCCAACTGCGCAAGCAGACGTGGGTGGACAAGAAGCGCAGCCAGCAGTGGGTAGAAACCTTCATCCACTGGTGTGATGAGCAACACATTGAACTAGGCCCCAGGCTAAGCCACCAATCCCTGCGCTTTGATCGCGCCCTTATCCAACAGGTGAACGAAGCGCTCAGAAGCCAACGGCTGGCCACCATTGGGCAATGGCAAAGCGGCTTGACGAGTGCGGCGCAAGCGGAGCAGGGCGTCGATGAAGATAAAACCAACCGCGAAGGCCCACGCGCCCAGCGGGTATTGGTGAACACGCCTGCCAGCACACCCACTTGGCTCTCGGCCCAGCCGCGCTCGATGCACGACGTCGACTGGCGCGATATAACCCTTGAGCAGTGCGACGTGCTCATTCAGGTCGAAAATCTGGACAGCTTTTACGACTTTTCACCGCAGACTCCCGCGCTAGGCGACTACGCAAACCCACTGGTCGTCTACCGCGGCGACAGCCACTACGGCGGCGGCTTCAAGCAACTCGCCAGCGCCTGGAACACGACCCAAAAGCCACACTTCTACGCAGGCGACTTCGATGTCAAAGGCCTCAGCATCGCGCTTTCCAGCGGTGCTTCTCACCTCCTACTCCCGCCGCTAGCATGGTTCACCGAACAAGCCACCACCTTCCACGACCCCGCCAAACAACTCGACCACCGCCCACACTTGCAACGCCACCGCGACCAACTACCCGCGGAACATCCGCTACAGCCGTATCTAAAGCTACTACTCGACCAGCAGCGTGGGTTAAGGCAGCAGTGGTTGGGTGAACAACTCGAGCGCGTGGCGCTGGTGTGATGATTGAAACCGGCAAAACGCGCTGGCACGCGAATTTTGGATATACTGCCAAAATTGGCTTTGCTATCCGAAGAGTCAATGGGGTAGAGTCAAAATGGTGGGCTGTAAAATCCCAATTAACGTGCCGTCGCGTTTCTTGAGGTTTTGTAGCGAGGTGCAGATTCACTGTTAGAACAAAAAAGGAGATTGTATGCCCGCAATTCCGCCTATGGATGGCAAAGTGAATCACGCTCCGCATGTCGTTCTTTTAGGAGCAGGGGCCAGTATTGCGGCATACCTTGACTGGGGTTCTGAAGGAAACGAACTCCCATCAATGCAGGGACTGATTGACACAATTGGCCTTCGTGAAGACATAGAAAAAGCCGGATTCGAAGCAAATGGTTTAAATTTCGAAGCGTTTTATGATGAGCTCGCATCGTCGGGCGAACACCCTGATCTGCTATACGAAATTGAGTCTAAGGTGTACGAATACTTCAGTTCTCTATCGCTACCAGACAAGCCAACAATCTACGATTACCTTATCCTCAGCCTTCGAGAGAAGGACATAATCGCAACATACAACTGGGATCCGTTTTTGCTCCAGGCCTATATGCGAAATGAGAACATTGCCGAAGGTCGTCGGCCTCAGTTGGCTTTTTTACATGGCAACGTATCCATCGGTGTTTGTGAAAAAGACAGAGTCTCCGGAGTTAACGGTAGGGTTTGTTCGCAATGTGATCAGCTTCTCTCTCCATCCAAGCTGCTCTATCCGGTTAAGCATAAAGATTATAACTCCGACCCATTTATAAAGGGTGAGTGGGATGCTTTACGCTCCTCCCTTAACTACGGTTATTTTTTGACTGTTTTCGGCTATAGCGCACCAAAAACTGATGTGGAGGCGCGAAGCCTGATGCTTGAAGTTTGGGAGAAGAATAGGTCACTTGAGCTAGCTGAAGTGGAGGTGATTGATATTCGCCTAAAAGAAGAAGTTGAGGATAGCTGGAGTGAGTTCTTTTTCAGTCATCATTACATGGTGGTAGACGATGTTTTTGACAGCTATTTATTTACGCACCCTCGCCGTAGCTGTGACGCATTCTCTTCAGCTACGCTGATGTGCGCGCCTTGGCATGACAACTCTTACCCCAGATTTGAGAAGCTCAGTGAATTACAGGAATGGATTGAACCTCTTATAGAGGAAGAGCGGCGTTACGACGACGAAGAGGAACAGTTTTCTGGTAAGCCTTTGGAGCCAAATACCGAGGGCTAGTTCTAACAAGGTAGTCAACGGGACTCCAACTACGCTGCGCTCTGTTGCCGCCCGTTACCACTGGCGTTAAGCCCCTACAAGGAGATAACATGGCTGCTAAGAAGAAATCAGTAGAGGTGGTTCCTCTTGTCGATGAAGAAGGGAACTCTCCTCGCCCCCGTCTTCATAAACTTCAGATCAATAACTTCAGATCAATTGGGGCTGAGACAGTTGAGATCGAGCTTGACGACATCGTTGTTCTTGTCGGGCCTAATAATGTCGGTAAAAGCAGTATTTTGAGGGCTTATGAAACTGTAATGTCCCACGGCTCCAAGGATGGAAAACTGACAATAAACGATTTTCCCAATGGGCAAGTCGATCCAGAAAATCTGCCTACAATTGAATTGCATACAATCGTGTTTGATGATGCACCGGGTGAAAGATGGCTTGAGCCCACTGCAGATAGCGAGTGGTTAATCCGTGAAAAATGGGTTTGGGACAGCCCAAACAAAGACCCCAAGAGACAAGGGTTCGATACTCAAAAAAATGACTGGGATGATCAAGTTCCTTGGGGAGCACCGAACGTTGCTAACTCTCGGCGCCCCCTTCCACATAGGATAGATGCTTTCGCAACACCAGAAAAGCAAGCAGCTGAAATAACCAAGCTAATAACTAGGGAGACTCTGAATAAGTCTCCGAAATCAGCGATAATACGGCCATCGTCAACTGCCTAGGATTCATTACCGCATGGATCAGATCACTTTCTCCGAAGCCGAGTACCAGAACAAGAAGCGAAAGA
>NZ_JAMXSI010000021.1:0-25082 GCF_024124705.1 Halomonas sp. Mc5H-6 | reverse complement strand
CGTTATGCCAGTCAACGGGCGTGGCCACTTTGTGTTTGTCGGTTAACTGCAGCGAATCAAGAACCCGCAGTATCTCGTCGACATTACGTCCAGTGCTGGGCGGATACGTCAAAGTGAGACGAATTTTTTTGTCAGAATCGATGATGAAGACCGTACGCACCGTCAGTTTAGGGTCGGCTTTCGGGTGAATCATTCCATACAGTTTCGCCACCACCTGATCTTCGTCAGCCAGCAAGGGGTAGTTCAGAGCTGCGCCCTGAGTCTGTTCAATATCCCTCGCCCAGTCGTGGTGAGAGCTAAGTGGGTCCACCGAAACCCCAACCAGTTTGGCTCCCCGCTGGGTGAATTCGAGCTTTCGCTTGGCAAACGCGCCCAGTTCAGTGGTGCATACTGGCGTAAAATCAGCGGGGTGCGAGAACAGCACCGCCCAGCTGTCGTCAAGCCATTGGTGAAAGTTGACCGTACCTTGTGTAGATTCGATCGTGAAGTTCGGTGCTGTCTCGCCCAGTTGTAGCGCCATGGAAATGTCCTTATGTCATTCATTGAGTAGCCACCATAACTTTGAAGTCAACTTTAAGGTCAAGCATGATGTGTAATATTTGCAGTTCGGTAGGAGACAAATAATTTGCCAATAAAGGTTGACCTTAAAGCAACTCTAAGCCGTAAAATTCTTACGGCGCTAAAATGGACATGAGATGAGGTAGTACCATGGGATTGGTATCAATACCCTTGTTGGCTGTCTCCATAACTTAAGTTGCGATAACACATTGGAATCTCTCTCTTCCTTCGGCTTGGTCGGCGCCTTTATCGGCGGATTGGTCTCCTTCTTTTCGCCTTGCACGCTGCCCCTGTTACCGGCCTACCTGTCGGTGGTCACAGGCGGTAGTGCCGGTAAAACCGACAGGCGTTTAGAGGCATTGACCCTCAGTGCCTTCTTCGTCTTCGGCTTCAGTATCGTATTCGTCCTGCTCGGGCTCGGCGCCAGTAGTATCGGGCAACTGATGCGAGGGTATCGCCGAGAATTCAACTGGGTTGCCGGCTCGGCGGTGATCGTGCTGGGCCTCTTCATGACCGGGGTGTTCCGGTTGCCGCTTTTCCAGCGTACCTTTCAGTTCACTCCCAGTGTCCAGGGTGGCTCCCCTTTGTCGGCGACGGTATTCGGGGTATCTTTCGCCATCGGTTGGACACCGTGTATCGGTCCTATACTGGGGGCTATTCTGATGGCCACGTCTAACGCTGCTAGTGCCCAGTCTGGAATGATTTATCTCAGTGCCTACTCGGCTGGCCTAGCGCTGCCTTTTCTTGCCAGCACTTTACTGGTTAACCGATTCTCTCTGCATCGGAAAAGCCTAGGAAGGTGGAGCACCTATGCTCGCCCCGTCGCGGGCACGGTTGTGATTCTGATGGGTATCGCTATCGTCTCAGGTAGCATGACGCGGCTTTCCAGTATCATGGTCGATCTTTTTCCTTCCCTGGCGACACTGGGGTAGCCTAGCCATTCGATAAAGTTCTGAGAAGTGTTGACCTACTCAAACAGTTGAAAACTCTGAACATATTAAGAGCTTCTGAGCCAAGCTCGAGAAGTTGGCTAGCATCCTCCGCTCTACATTTTGCCCAAGTAACTGCGTCTAGAACTGTCATGCAGCGGCCTGGCAAGGGATAGTCCACAACCGATTGTGCCTCTGGTCTCACCGAAAGCAGCCCGACGAACTCGTCGATAATCTTGGTTTCACGAATTTTAGGTACATCCCGAGACGGAACTCTGATCATTAAGCAGAAGCCTATGAATAGTCTCCTCTTCTGACGGAGAGCCGATACTGCCACCCCTTCAGTGGCGGGTGAGGATCTTTGCTGCGATGGGCGAAGTGATCATTTGAATCACGGCAAAAAAAGCGGCTGGAATCGCGATTTCTGATGGCAAACCGGAAGCAGCGACAAACGCTGCGGCAATGCTGAATTCTTTTTTACTGACCGTGAAAAGATAGGTAATCACCTCTTTGCGATCGGAGGTGAGTAACCGTGAGGACATACCTACCAGGTACCCAATCAAATTGAGGCACAGGGCCGCCCCCGCAATCACAAACGCATACCCACCATAGCCAATGATCGTGGCGGCATTCGGCCCGACCACGGCGAGTAGGATCAGCAGATACAAAATTGACCCTATCCCCGCATACGCTGAATCATGCCGTGCAAAGAAAGCCGAGAACTTTGTCCGCAAGCTGACCCCAATCACGGTAGGAACAAGCACGATTAGTGTTAATTCAAGAATAATTGAGCCAAGCGGCACATCTAACTGGAGGCCGGTGAGCCATAAAAACAGGAAGGGCACAATAAACGGACAAAACGCAGTGTTGACTGCGTTGAAAACAGCGGCAAGCGCCACATTGCCTTTCGCCATCAGTACCAAAAGAGGAGAGGACACATCCGTCGGCAGAGTGCCGAGCAAAGTTTGGCCAACAGCCAGCGGGCCGCTTCCAAAAAATAGACGGCCCGTTAGCCACCCGGCAATCGACATTGGCCCATAGACCAGCCCCAATGCCAACAGCTGCCGTGACGGCTTACGGAACACGATGCGCACTGCATGCGCATCGAATGTGAGGCTGATGATCAACATCAGTAATGCCAGTAATGGCCCAATCGCGAACTCAAGCATTATTCCGGTGGCCGGAAAAAGTAAGCCTACCCCCGCAACGACGATTACAAACCAGACAAGGTGCGCCTCGACAAAATAAATGAATCTACTCATGGAGGTTGGACGTTACCGGATGAAGTGGATTGAGCTCCGTACCTAAAACATGATCACTTCGGCCCAGCACGCCATGACTTGCTTGGGAGCAAGGGACGCTCTTCCCAATCCAGCGATGCAAATAGACAATGCTCAAGGGTTGAAGCTTTAGTTGCTAGAGGTTTTATAGTGCCAAGAAGCAATAATTCGAGAGAGGGTAACAGATGGGACATCATCATGATCATCCCCACATTGATCCTGCCTCTGGCGACCGGCGCGTCAGCATCTCCATTTGGGCCAATGGGCTCTTAACCATCGCTCAAATCGTCGGTGGTATTATGGCGGGAAGTCTATCGCTGATCGCTGATGCGTTACATAACTTTTCTGACATGGCTGCGTTAGTCATTGCCTTTGCCGCTCGTAAAATCGCCAGGCGGCCCGCCGATGCGCACATGACTTTTGGCTATGGCCGGATCGAGATAGTGGCAGCACTCATCAACTACACAACCCTCATTATTGTCGGCGTCTACCTGATTTACGAAGGCGCTATGCGGATGATCGATCCTCCTGAGATAGAGGGATGGACGATCGTGATTATTGGTGGCGTCGCGCTTGTCGTCGATGCCCTAACCGCCATGCTCACGTGGTCAATGCAAAAAGGGAGTGTCAATATCCGCGCCCTTTTTCTGCATAACTTATCGGATGCGTTTGCTTCCATCGCCGTGATTATCGGTGGTTCGCTTATTTTACTGTACGACATGCGCTGGGTAGACCCCGCGATCACGATAGGGATTGCGCTATATATTCTTTACCTTGCCTTCTCTGAAATTGGTGGCCCTATCCGTACGCTTATGCTGGGATCTCCCCCGGATATTGACGGGCAGGTAGTCGTTGAGACCGTACGAGATATCGAGGGGGTCCAGGATATTCACCATATGCATCTATGGCAGATGCAGGAAAACATGGCAGCCCTTGATTGCCACGTAGTTCTGACAGAAAACGGCTGGCAGCAGCTTGAATCCGTCAAAGCAGAGATCAAGGAGCAGATTAAAACGCGCTTCAATATTGCTCATTCCAGCCTAGAGTTTGAGCATAGTGACCACGCGCATCAAAATGCCAATCTATATGGTCATGGGTGACAGACCGAGGTCGACTCACGGCTCAGGTAGCTAGCGAGCAGCTTAGTCCGTGCGATTGTCTTATTTTGCAACCCGACTTTTCTACCCCATCGTTGAGACAGAGAGAGAAACATGTTCAAAAAAGCGTCTTTTATATTGGCCGGTACGTTAATGCTGACCGCTGCGATCGTCGCCGTATCGAAACCTGCCCTCTTTGACATGCAAGCTCAGGCAGCAAAAGAGAGTGGTGCCCAGGCCGAGGACTCCTTGGTGCGTTCACACTCCCCCATCTTGGGACGAGAAGACGCGCCGGTGACGATTGTGGAATTCTTCGATCCGGCTTGCGAAGCCTGCCGTGCTTTCTACCCCCTGACAAAAAGTATTCTGGAAACCTACCCAGAAAAAGTACGGCTTATCGTGCGTTACACTCCTTTCCACGGCGACGTATCAAACAAGGCCATTCGAGTATTAGAAGTCGCTCGTCGTCAGGGCGTCTTTGAACCGGTACTGGAGAGGCTGCTGGCTCGCCAGGAGGAATGGGCCTCGCATGGCAGTTTTGATGAATCCGCTATCCTCGATATCGCGAGCCAAGGGGGCCTTGATCGTGCCGCTGCCGAAGAGCAACTTACTTCTGCTGAGGTGCAGGCGGTGATAGACCAAGACATGGCGGATGTCAGAGCCAATCAGATTCGCCAAACACCCACTTTTTTTGTCAATGGTGAGCCATTAGACCCCTTTGGTATGCAAAAGCTGATTGATGCCGTTGAGAGTGAAGTAGCGGAGATCTCTGATGACGAGGAAGGTCAGTGATGCAGCGCTGGTGGTTATTAGGCTTAGTGGGTTTTTACCCCTTGCTAGCCCAAGCCAATTGGCAAACGCATCTTTCGTTGCCGTCATCTGAACCCACCCCCGCTAGGTCACAGGCGGCTAACGAGCAAGAAATTACCTCGCCGCTCGATAGCGTTGATACCCTAACCTTTGGGCGTGATGTCGTCATTGATACCACCCTCTACGAGGCTTTAGGAGCAGAAGGTGTCCCTACGCGTTTCGCCACTAAATTGGAAACACTGCTCAGCGAATTTATCGAATCTCCGCTGGAGTTTTCAGGCAGTGAACGTATCCAGTTAGTGTGGGAAGAAGATCGAGGCCAGGACGGCACCCTCATTGGGCCACCTCGCCTAAGTTATGCGGCTTTGCCTGATCAGGCAGAGCCCTTAGAGGTCATATGGCCGGTCGCCCAAAAGGGGGACGTAGCTCTCTTCAAAAACGACAGCCTGCTAGGCACGTTGCGGTTGCCCGTGCTTAGTGCCCGCTTAACGTCTCGCTTTGGGAATCGGCGACATCCTGTGTATGGAGGGATGCGCCCTCATAATGGAATTGACTTGGCTGCACCAACGGGAACACCAGTCATTGCCACCGCACCTGGGCGGGTATCCTTTATAGGGCGCCAAGGGGGATACGGGCAGGTGATCGAGGTGGAACACGACACAGGGGCAATGAGTCGCTACACACACCTTAGCCGATTCTCGCCAAAGCTAATGGTTGGGGATTTAGTCAACGCGGGAGAGTCGCTCGGAGAGGTAGGTGCCTCTGGTGTCGCCACGGGCCCCAACCTGCATTACGAAGTGAGGATCAATAACCAGCCTGTTGATCCCCTTGGTCAAGGTGAACGCATCATGCTGGGTGAACAGCCGACTCAGAGTGAATATCAAGCATCACTTTACGAGGCACGAGATCGCTTGGAACATGCTATCGGCACGGCGTCCATTTATGACTTGATCTCGTTTAAAGAACCATAACGAGCCATAACGACCCGTGCTTAACAGCTTTGCATGGATCATTAGCATCGTGAACTTGTGTTTGCCTCGTTATGGAACCCGGGTCGTGTAATCACTCATCTATCACAACACAGGTAATCGGTATGGAAGAGGTTTCTCTCGTCACCATGGGGGTATTGGCAAGCCTTGCGGCGGGCTTGATGACGGCTGTCGGTGCGCTTCCCGTCTTGTTTACCAAAACACCGAATCGTGGTATTCGCGATTTAGCGTTGGGGTTCGCCGCTGGCGTCATGCTAGCGGCCTCTTTCTTCTCACTTATCATACCCTCCTTAGAAGCCTCGGAGCTGCGTTATGGAGGTAGCGTTGTGCCTGCTGCCATTGCCTGTGCGGCCATTTTGCTAGGGATTGGAACGGTTGCACTACTGAACGAGCTCTTACCTCATGAACACTTCGAACAGGGTCGAGAAGGGCCGGAGGCCGCCTCACTACGTCGTATCTGGTTGTTTATTATTGCCATTACGATACACAACCTGCCAGAAGGGCTGGCCGTTGGCGTGGCCTTCGGCGCAGGGGGAAGCGAAGGGGGCATGCCGCTAGCGATTGGCATTGGACTTCAGAATGCCCCAGAAGGACTGGCCGTAGCAGTATCACTGCTAAGCGTGGGCTATTCACGTTGGCGGTCATGGACGATTGCCGCCCTTACGGGGCTTGTTGAGCCGTTGGGTGGCTTATTAGGCGCTGGGGTCGTCAGCATGTCACAAGTACTACTGCCCTGGGGGTTGGCCTTTGCGGCGGGGGCGATGTTGTATGTGATCAGTCATGAGATTATTCCCGAAACTCATCGGAGCGGGCACCAAAAAAAGGCCACGCTGGGCCTCTCCATCGGATTGGTACTCATGCTGTTTTTGGATGTCTCGCTGGGCTAAGCATTGGGCGTGGGGCGTAGCGTTAGTTCTAACTCAAGTCGTGAGCCCCTCCATGTGAGTTTTCAGTGATACAGAGCTGATGATCACTGATGACCTCGATGATTCGACAGCTTTCCACTTTGCCACCGGCACACTGCGTGACCATCCGTTGAAGCTCCTCACGCAGTGCGGACAGTCGTTGAAGGCGGGACTCCACTTTCTTTAGGTGATGCGTGGCGATGGCATCGACTTCTTGGCAAGGCATATCAGGTTGATCTGACATGGCCAAAAGCTCTCGCACTGACTCTACCGAAAAGCCAAAGTCTCGGGCATGACGAATAAAGGTCAAGCGCCGCACAGCGTCGTCTCCATAGCGGCGCTGTCCTCCGCCGGTTCGTGTCGCATCGCGCAACAGCCCAATACGCTCGTAATAGCGAACCGTTTCAGGTTTGCAATCGGCTCGTCGTGCTAACTCACCAATGCTGATACTTTGCCCCATCATCGACATGGTAAAACTCCTTACGCAGGGCTTGAAGCTGTAGTTGCTACAAGGTTTACACTTCAAAACCATAGCCCATTGGGAGGAGAGGCACCATGAAAACATCAACGCCGACAACAGCGCCTACCGTCTTGACGCTGCGTGTTGAAGGCATGGACTGCGGCGGTTGTGAGCGCAAGGTTGTGTCGGCGCTAGAGCGGCTGGACGGCATTGAGGAAGTCACGGCAAGCTCCGTCACGGGATCGGTGAAGATTCACCAGCGCGATCATGGAGGCCCCTCGCAACAGACCATTGAGGGCATCCTGAACGAACTAGGCTATCAAGTGACTTCCCCTGATGGCCAAACACGCGCATCTGGTGCTTCATCCTCTTGGTGGCAAACCGCTAAAGGGCGCTTGGTCATTATCACAGGCAATCTGCTGATCGTAGCCTTCGCGCTTCGTTTAGCATGGCCTGCGCTGGGTAATATGCCTTTCATTTTGGCCACGCTGGTCGGCTTAATACCCATTGCGCAGAGTGCCTGGGGCGCCCTCAAGATGCGCAATCACTTTACCATCGAAATGCTGATGTGCATCGCTGCGCTTGGCGCATTGGCCATCGATGCTGCCGCTGAAGCTGCGATGGTCGTGTTCTTGTTCGCCGTAGGTGAGCTACTCGAAGGGGTAGCTGCTTCACGGGCGCGCCGCAGTATCTCAGCCTTGGCAAATTTAACACCCTCAACGGCGAGGCTGATGGACAATGGCCATCTGCGTGACGTCTCGGCGGAGTCACTTAAACCCGGTCAGCGTGTGCTGGTGCGGCCCGGTGATCGCGTTCCTTGCGATGGACGCATCCTGGTGGGCACGTCCGACCTTGACGAGTCGCCGGTAAACGGCGAGTCCATCCCCCGTTCGCGAGCGCCTGGTGATGACATTTTTGCTGGCACAGTGAATCTTGATGCCGCCCTGGAAGTGGAGGTAACACGAGGCGCTGATGACAATACGATCGCACGCGTTATTCGCCTAGTTGAAGAAGCACAGGCCGCCAAGGCACCCATAGCACGCTTCATTGATCGTTTTGCGTATTACTATATGCCCGCCGTCGTCTTACTCGCCCTCCTGATGGCGATAGTGCCACCGCTGGTATCGACCATGGCATGGTCGGAGTCGATTTATCGTGCGTTAGCATTGCTGTTAATCGCATGCCCCTGCGCGTTAGTCATTTCCACCCCAGCCGCCATCGCCGCAGGCCTCTCGGCGGGCGCTCGGCGCGGCCTATTGATCAAAGGGGGAGCCGTTCTTGAACAGTTAGGTAGGCTTCGCTTGGTGGCATTAGATAAAACGGGCACCCTCACTGCGGGTACTCCAAGAGTCACAGATGTGGAGTCTTGGATCGCTGAGGAAGACGATAACAGCGTATTGCGGCTCGCCGCCGCGATAGAGCGAGATTCCAGTCACCCTATCGCCACGGCTATCGTTGAGCATGCCCGACAATCGGGCCTAAACCTCCCCACCGCCATCGGCAGCCGCGCTCTGGCGGGGCGCGGTGTCTCAGGCCAGGTGGAGGGTCGCGAGCTGAGCTTAATGACGCCTCGTCACCTTCACGAGAAAGTCATCCTGGAGGAAAGTCTCAGTGCTCGGATTATCGCGTTAGAAGAAGCCGGTAAGAGCCTCGCTCTCCTCGTCGAAGGCGAGCGTTTGTTGGGCTTGATCGCTGTTCGCGATGAGCCACGCGAAGATGCCCTTGAAGGCCTAGCGGCGCTATCCCGTTTAGGCGTACAGGCGGTCATGCTCAGCGGTGATAATGCCCGCACCGTCGCTGCCACTGGGGGGCGCTTAGGCATTGAAGCGTACGGCGAACTAATGCCTGAAGACAAGGCAGCGTATGTTCGAGACTGGCAAGCGACAGGTTGTGGCCCCATCGGTAAAGTAGGCGATGGCATCAACGATGCACCGGCACTCGCGGCAGCCGATGTGAGTATCGCGATGGGTGGCGGCACGGATGTGGCGTTGGAAACCGCCGATGCAGCCTTGCTCAAGAACCGCGTTACCGGCATCGCTGAGCTGATAGACCTATCTCGTGCCACGCTACGCAATGTGAAAACCAACGTTGTTCTCGCCCTTGGCTTAAAAGCCATTTTCCTGGTCACCACAGCTCTGGGTATTACCGGTATGTGGATTGCGGTGATGGCCGATACCGGTGCTACCGTCCTGGTGACGTTGAACGCCATGCGACTGCTGGGTTATCGCTTTTCGCCCAGTACCGCATTGACAGGCCTGTCACAAGGACAAACAACGTCATGAGTACAGCGCAACACGACAGCCCTTCACGACGTTGGCCATGGTTCACATTTGCTTGCGTGTTGGCTCTATCCGATCAACTGGTCAAAGAAATCGTGCATGCCCAGATGTCGTTTGGCCAAGTCATTCCGCTAACACCGTTTTTTAACTGGGTTTACACCGGTAATACAGGGGCCGCTTTCAGCTTTCTCGCGGAGGCAGGTGGTTGGCAGCGCTACCTCTTTCTTGGTTTAGCGTTGGTGGTGGTCGTCGTATTGCTCGTGCAGCTATGCAAACCCAAGCCGCGCTTGGAAGCCTGTGCGTACAGTCTGATTCTTGGCGGCGCACTCGGTAATACCGTTGATCGCTTAGCGCGTGGGTACGTCGTCGACTACCTGGACGTTTACTGGGGCGAATGGCATTGGCCCGCCTTTAACATGGCCGATATCGCGCTGTTTGCAGGTGTATTGATGTTCGCAGTGGCGTTATGGCGTGAAAGTCCTGCTTTTAAGCGCGCTGAATAACGGTATGGATTCGGTCGATCAAGAAAAAAAATATACGCTTTTTGCTGGGCGACTCTCACCAATAGTCGATTGCGTTGTAGCGCTAGCCGCTGGGGTACTGACCACCTTGAGTGCCGCTCCCTTTTCCCTATGGTGGCTTGGCCCAGTGGCCGTGGCACTGGTCTATTGGAAGATAGCGTCGCTAACGCCCGCCATAGCCACCCTGCGTGGGTGGTGCTATGGGGTAGGCCTGTTCGGTTCTGGTACGTCGTGGGTCTTCGTTGCTATTCACGATTTCGGTGGCACCGGGGCCTTGGTGGCGATGCTCCTCACCACTCTTTTTGTCAGCGCTCTGGCGCTCTTCTTTGCAATCCCCTTTGGGCTCTATCGACGCATCGCGGGGCCACGGTTAGCCTTTCTTAGCTTTGCCGGTATGTGGGTGATGAGCGAATGGCTACGCACCTGGTTGTTCACCGGCTTCCCCTGGTTATTGTTAGGCACCTCTCAGATAGATTCTCCATTAGCCCCATGGGCGCCCGTTGGTGGTGTGTACTTGCTGTCACTCATTACCGCGCTGACAGGCACGTTAGGGGTAGAGGTACTGCGTCGCCGCTGGGTTTTTCTCGTCCCAATGGCTGGCCTGTGGATCGTTCCATTCCTATTGCCCGCCCAATGGACAACCCCGGCTGGCAAGCCCATCCAGGTGGCATTGCTGCAAGGGAATCTTGATCAGCGCATTAAGTGGACTGCACAAGGGCAGCGCGAGGCGATCAGTATCTACACGGCGATGACACGGGAGCAAGCAAAGGATATCGATCTCATCGTTTGGCCCGAGGCAGCCCTTCCCATGCTTGAGCAGGAAGCACAGCGAATACTTGAGCAAGTAGCGTCAGACCTGGGGCCTGACACCGCCTTGTTAACTGGCATTTTGCAACGCGATGGTGAAGGGCGCTCTTATAACAGCGTCATAGGGCTAAATGATGTGCAAGGCGAATACCAGAAAGCGCACTTAGTACCCTTTGGCGAGTATTTGCCATTCCAAAGCCTCCTCGCTGACACCCTTGCTTTTTTCGACTTGCCAGCACCCCGCCTGACCCCTGGGTCAGACGTACAGGCTCCGTTACACGTGGCTGGAACTACCATTGGCACTGCCATCTGTTACGAGATCATTTTTGCCGACCATGTCGCCCAACAGGCGCGTAATGCCGAGCTGCTATTAACGGTTTCCAACGATACGTGGTTTGGGCGCTCCATTGGCCCACACCAACATCTTCAAATGGCGCGTCTACGTGCCCTTGAAAATGGTCGTCACCTACTTCGAGCTACCAGTAATGGCGTGACGGCCATCATCGATTCACAAGGTCACGTCACAGCCCGTGCCCCACAGTTTGAACAGGCCAGTTTAACTGGCGAGGTGACCCCGATGCAGGGCCTAACTCCTTTCGCACGCACCGGTAGCGGGCCCGCTTGGATACTCGCTGCCTTGCTGACGCTGCTCGGATTACCACTTAACTTATCTCGATCAAAAAACGACGCATTAGATGAAAAAGGAACCTAGCGATGCTCTCGGTAAATAACGCAGCAATACTTAAGAGACTCCTCCGATCGCCAATGCAGATGGGCTTCATCATGAGTGTGATGGTTTCATCTTTGGCATGGCTCCCTGTCGCCATCGCGGCACAACCCGCCACTACCCAGGAGACGGAATGGCCCAATGGGCACTACCCGCTACCTGAGGAAGGCAATATTATCGGCGAGGCTGACACCTTCGTCGTGAAGGATTACGACGATACCTTGATAGATATTGCCAGGCGTCACAACCTTGGCTATTTGGAGATGACCCGGGCAAATCCAGAGGTCAGCATCTGGGTACCAGGGGTGGGCACGGAAGTAACTATTCCAGGACGTTTCATTCTGCCGAATGTCGAGCGTACTGGGATCGTCATCAATATCGCCGAGCTGCGGCTTTACTACTACCCAGATGTCAAAAACGGTGAGACACCGCGCGTTGAGACCTATCCTATTGGCATTGGTCGCGAAGGCTTTGATACTCCTCTCGGTGTGACCGAGACCACAATGAATATTAAAAATCCTGCCTGGTACCCGCCTGAGTCGGTAAAACGCGAAGCGGAAGCACGCGGCGAAACCGCGCCAAGCGTTGTGCCGCCCGGCCCCGATAATCCGTTAGGAGACCATGCCATCATCCTAGGCTTCGATGGCTATTTGATTCATGGTACCAATCAGCCAGACGGGATTGGCATGCGCGCAAGCCGAGGCTGTATTCGCATGTTACCCAAAGACATCGAATCTATATTTGACCGCATTCCTCCCGGCACCCAAGTCAACATCATCAATCAGCCTATTAAAATCGGTTGGGAAGACGGACAGACGCTGATTCAAGCATTTCCGCCGCTTGGAGAAGAAGAGCACAGCATGGCCGCACTGTCAGACACCATGACACGTCTCAACCAATACAATGTCGATAATATAACCATCGATTATGAGCAGCTCAGCACCGTACTGGCATCGTCCAGCGGGCTTATAACACCTCTCAATCCGAAGCAAGAGCAGGAACCACAAAGTAGCGGCATAGAAGAGGGGAGTATCGAAGACATTTATAAAGAGTTGGTTTTGCCCTTATCTCAGCGGTCGTGACATTCACACAAGAGGTCCATTGAGCGCTGATATGTAGGTTGAGAAAAGCAGTCCCCTGTCAATGAGATGGGGAGACTCATTTCAACTTGTGCTTTTCATAAGGTGCATTTTTTAGATTAGGCGTTCCGTTTCACTCAGCTATGATGCCGTCCTTCTAAACCTTAAATTGGCATGATGATTGGGCATGTCTCATCCAAAAATCTGCTGGCCACTATCCAGGGAGACCCATACGTTCAAGCGCCATAACCCTAATAAGGAAAACCTCCCTTGCGAAGCTTCTTTGATGAAAGCCTTCAGCCTGGATTCATAGAATAACTGCAGCACTTTGGACCACGAGGTAGAGGCGGGAGGGTCAGCGCCGGTACCCTTCTCGGCTCACCGACCAAAGTGAAGCAGAGCATGGGATATAACCCAGAACCAACGATACCAAATATATGCCCGTCATGACCTGGGCATGAGCCGACGTCAGATCGCCAGAGAGCTTGGTATCCACAACAGTACGATCAGCCGTGAACTGCGCCGCAACGCTACCACCAGCGGCTACGATCCAGAGCAGGCGAGTCCGCAGTGATCATCGGCGACGCACCGCCTGGAAGTGGACGAAGCGCTTACCCAGCATGATCGCCGCCGTCGCCGACCGGCTGCGGGAGGAATGGAGCCCGGAGCAGATCAGCGGTTTCATGGTGCCCTTGTATGGCGTAGGCGTCAGTCACCAGTGGATCTACGCCTTGATCTGGGATGATAAGGCTCGTGGTGGCGATCTCTGGCAGCATCTCCGCCAGCCCAAGCGACGCAGCAAGCACCGTGCCCAGGCAAAGAGCGCAGGGCTCGGCAAGATTCCCAACCGTATGGGTATCGAGCATCGTCCCGCTGAGGTCGATGACAGGCGCTTTATTGGGCACTGGGAGGGGGACACCGTGGTCCAGGGGCACAAACAATCTGGCCTGGTGACGCTGGTCGATCGACGTAGCGGCTATCTGCTGGCAGCACGATTGCCCAAGCTCTCAGCGGAGCTGACGCAAAAAGCCATGATCCGGCTGCTTAAGCCTCGCCGGGGTGCTGTCCAGCACCATCACCATGGACAACGGCTCGGAGTTCGCTGATCACGATACCGTAGCCCAGGCGGTAACGGCAGCGATTTACTTCTGCGCCCCCCACTGTTCCGGTCAGCGTGGGACCAATGAAAACACCAATGGCCTGATACGGCAGTACTTCCCCAAGGGAACGGACTTTCAACAGGTCACCGATGTCGAGTTACGCAGGGTGGTCAAGAACCTGAATGATCGCCCCCAAAACGACTAGGATATCGGACACCGGCACAGGTGTTCCTGGGGAGTACTCAGGAGCCTTGGATACCGCAGGTGCTGCTCTTATTGCTTGAATTCAGGACCAAGCCAACGCCAACTCGGCGCAAGACCCCGAGCAAACCAACCAGTCCGCTGAAATACGCATTGTCGAAGAGGTAAATGAAAGCCCTGAACCGGCTGAGGAACAGGTGGCATCGGCACCTTCCGCTGATGAGACGTCGCACGAGGCTCAGCTCGAAGCGAGTGATGATGTGGCCAATGTCACTTCTGGTACGACACTCACCGAAGGCGAGATATCGTCTGAGCCAGCGTGGCGTGAAGAAGTAAGCTTCTCGCTTGCTCCCGGAGAGGGCGCCGAGTACAAGTTGACGATGGATGAAGGCTCTATTGCGACCTTTGCTTGGTCATCTGAAGGCGGGCCAGTCAATTTTGACACCCACGGTGATGGCGGTGGTAATTCCATCAGCTACGAAAAAGGACGTGGCGTTCCTGAGGATGAGGGGGAATTGGAAGCTGCCTTTACGGGGAACCATGGCTGGTTCTTCCGTAACCGAAATGAACAGGAGGTAACCGTTAAGCTGCGTATTAAAGGTGATTATGGCGAGCTTAAACGTATGATGTAAGCCGTTAATAACCAATGCCCCACTGTGCAGCTAGGCAGTGGGGCATTTTTTTAGATGTACTATTCTATTAGATATCGTGCATTCTTTCAGTTTGCCGAGATAGACGCATAGCCTCGTGCTCCTCTAAATCGAGAAGTGTTTCCAGCAGTTCCTTGGCTTCTCGGATTTCGGCTCTGCCGATCAGGCTGCGATATAAACTGATGGCTTGATCATGGAAATCCAGTACTTCTTTGCAGATAGCATCAGCTCCTAGCGTGGAATAGGGCGCATCGCAGGTTCGGTGGCTGCGAATAGGCTGATGAGAGAGATAATCGTAGACATAGGTATGAAGCACGTTAACGCTTGCGGTCCCTTCAAAGCTAGCAATTACACGCTGCATCTCTGCCTCATGAAGAGACAGATAGTTAAGCAGCATTTGCGCGCGTTCTTCCTCGTGCTGATTCGCGCAGTGAGCCAAACACTCGGCAAGATGGGCATGTAATTGACGTGTCCAATCGATTAGATCGCCAAACGTTTTAATCTCCATTCATTTGCTCCTTGTGCCGTTGTGATTAGTGAGAGTGCGTGTGGTGGCTATCGGTTGAGCTGTTGCTGTTAGCAAGAAATAGCCACTCGCCGATCAGCAGCGCGGCCATCACTGTAACGGCAACGATAAGTACCAGTGGGTCGGCAATAGCTTTTACCCAAACAAAACCACCCAGTACAAGGACATCTAACAGGATGGCAATGGTCGGAATAATCGCGTTAGCGCCCACGCTTTTCCTGAGATGGCGCAAAACTCCCCAATGGATGGCGATATCCATGATCAGGTAAAAAATAATGCCGAGCGCCGCGATTCGGCTAAGGTCAAAGAAGGCGGTAAGCATCAAGCCGAGCACGATCGTGTAGACCAACGTATGTTTTTGCAGGCTACCGGGCATGTGGAAATGGCGATGCGGTACAAGTTTCATTTCTGTAAGCATGGCGAGCATACGAGAAACGGCAAAGACGCTGGCAATAATCCCGCCTGCAGTGGCCAGCATGGCGAGGATGACGGTAAAGCCAACCGCGGCTTCACCCAGCGCGGGGCGGGCGGCAGCCGCCAGGGAGTAATCTTGAGTTTCGATAATCTCGGATAGCGATAGGTTACTGGCAACGGCAAAGCCTACAAGCGCATATATCACCACGCACAGCGCGATTGAGATCATGATGGCCTTGCCCAGGTTGCGCTTTGGATTTTTCAGCTCCGAACCGCTATTGGTAATGGTCGTGAAACCTTTGAAAGCCAAAATACCCAATGCCGTCGCGCCCAAGAAACCTGAGAGAGTGGGGGGGGGCGCATCCCCACCAGTCCCCATGTCGATAGAATCGGCAATAAAAACACCGACAACACCAAACACGATGATGCCACCAATTTTTATGAAACCCAGCACTGAGGCGACTGTCTCGATCAACTTATTGGCAGATAAATTGATCAAAAAAGCCGCTAGCAACAAGCCCACACCAAGCAGTGGAACAAACAGAGTGCGATCGCCTAGCTCAAATAGCTCCAGAGTGTAAGAACCGAACGTTCTCGCTAAAAAGCTCTGCGCAATGACCATGGAAAAATACATCAATAGCGCATGGAAAGCGGTAGGGAGCGTTGACCCATACGCTTTTTGCAGATACATGCCAATCCCCCCGGCGGATGGGTAGGTATTGGACATTTTGACGTAAGAGTAAGCGCTACAAGAAACAATCATCGCGGCGGCTAAAAAAGCTAGGGGAAATAGAGGGCCGGTCATTTCTGCCATCTGTCCAGTTAAGGCAAAAATACCCGCCCCGATCATGACCCCCGTGCCTAGCGCTACGGCACCGATGAGAGAGAGGCTCCCTTCTTCGTACTTTGGCTTTCTATCCTGGTCAGCCATACAAACACTCCTAGGAATGAAGCCCAAAGCGTTCAGGTTTTTCGCCTCAGGCAAGCGTCGGATAAGTGCTAAACAAGTCTGGTTGAATTAGCTGAACACAACCTGAATATATGCCAGTTAATTATCTGACCCAGAGCATGCTTTGGCGTAAGAAAGTGGCGGGCTTAACCTACCAGCATACGTAATGGCATCCACAGCCCCATGGCGATCATTACCAGATTCTCGGTTAACGATACAAAGCCCAGCGGCACATTGCTGTTACCGCCGACGCAAGCACACTTAAGCTCACGCTTGTCGATATAGACGGCTTTAAAGACGGAGATTGCCCCCACCGTGCCAACAAATAGCGCCAGTGGCGCTGCCAGCCACACCAATGTTCCGGCCAGCATTAAAATGCCTGCAACTGTCTCGGCATAGGGGTAAAGATAGCTATAGGGGACATAGCGCTGGGCCAATAGGTCGTAATTCAAAAACATACTACTGAAACTTTCGACATCCTGTAGTTTCTGCAGGCCGAGCAGCACCATCGCCGTGGCCACGGCATACTCCGGCATGCGCGCAGTAAACAGCGTGCCCTGAGTAGCCCAGCTAATCGCCAAGCCAATCAGCAGCGCAGTAGCAAAAATAGCAATTACTGGCCTATAAGTGGTTTTTTTTGCATTAGGAACGCTCATTCCCAGATGTTTGCGTAGCTCTTCGTACCCACCTATGCGTTGATCACCGATATACACTTGGGGCGTCGTATCGACGTTTTCCTGTTCTTTGAAAGCATCGATTTCATCACGAGACGTTAAGGTATGGTCGTCAACCTTAAAGCCCTTGCGCTTGAGAAGATCAACTGTCTTCAAACCGAACGGGCACATATGCTCGGCGGTTTTCATCCGGTAAACCCGTGCAGAGGCAGTGGGTGTTGATATTGGCATTGATTTTCCTTCGCTAAGAACATGGTATTTAAAAAAATCATAGAACCTTTGTGCAGCACTCAGGCAAGTATAGCTACTCCTTTATTTTGATAATTCTAGCTATGGTTAAAATTTTTTTTTCAGCGAGAGAAATATATGTTAAATAAAAAGGGCCATCATAAAGAATGGCCCATATCTTAAGTTAGTGACTACATATTAATAGTCAACATGTAATTCATAGCGATTATTGTCACTTTCTTTAGTGCCTCCTAGTGCATTGCCTGTCACTTCAAGTTGATAATTGCCTGGCTGCAGTTGGCGGACCAGTTCAAAATGACCACGTGGGCTGGATGCTTCTGCTACCTGCTGTCCTGCTGCATTATAAAGCACAGCAGAGATACGGTTGCCAGCGCTGGTTGCGCCTGGGAAGTGCTCGCTTGCTACCTTCAGCGTAGTCGCTTCTTGAATGTTAATACTGAAACGTTTTGATTGGCCTTGGGCAAGCAATTGTGTAGAAGAGACGCCTCTTTCAAGTAGAGGTAGATCCTGGTTGTTTGTCCCATAGTTAGCCAATGCAGGTGTTGAAAGGATGCTGGCTACAAGCGACCCAAAGATAATTGATTTAACTTTCATGGTGATTACTCCTCTGGTTGATGACATGGTTATATTAGATGGCTTTTTTGAAATGAAGCTGAATTTAAAAATAAAAAATAAAAAAAACGCCACCACTGGGTGACGTTAAAAAATATCTATGTTCAGAGTTCGCTAAAACATCAGTTTAACACCGGCAACCACCCCAGTATCTTCCGTATTGTCGCCACTGGCCCGTGAAAGGTCGGCTGTATCGCCATACTCTTTCTCCCAATAAGCACCAATGTAGGGGGCGAAACGACGAGTCACTTCATAGCCTAGTCGCAGGCCAGCGCGCACCGAGTTAAGCCCTTCACCCACGCCAAATTCTTCAACTTCGCTGGCGGCTACGGCAATTTCGGTGCGCGGCTGTAGGTAGAGTCGCTGTGTTAGGCGCAGATCGTATTCGCCTTCAAAACTGGCGGCGACATCACCATCTTCACTCACTTGCATGGCAACATCGGTTTCGATGCCATAAGGTATCACTCCCTGTAGGCCCAACACCCCATAAGTACGTTCGGCGTGATCATCGGAGAAGACACCGCCTTGGTAACCAATCCCCCCCTGTAACTCCCAAAAATCAGCCACTAAGCGACTATAGAGGAGTTCTAGGGACTCAAACTCAGCATCTTCGCCGTCACCCTGAACGTTTTCGCCTTCCGATTTAAGGTAAACGCGGTTAATGTCACCGCCATACCAGCCTTGAAAGTCCCATACCACGGCGTCTTGACCTTTGTCGGGAACGGTGTATTCAAGCCGGTCAAACAGTGCCATGCCCATATTATGTTCCTTAGTGGGCGCGGGCCAACTGTCTGGTGCCGCATAGCCGTCTTCGGCTTGGGAGCTCGTTGCGACGGTCATGCCAAGGGCGGCACTGGCGAGGGTTACGTAGCGCTTAATTTTCATACTGTCTCCTTAAGAAACCTGAACAACGCGGAACATGCCAGCATCCATGTGGTAGAGGAGGTGGCAGTGGAACGCCCAACTGCCCTCGGCGTCCGCAGTGATCAGCGCAGACACGCGCTCGCCGGGCTTCACATTTAGGGTGTGTTTGCGCGGTATCAATTCACCCTGGCCGTTTTCCAGCTCCATCCACATGCCGTGGAGGTGGATAGGATGTTCCATCATGGTGTCGTTGATCAGGATCAGGCGCAGGCGTTCGTCTTTTTCGAAGTGAATGGGGCCGGAGACCTCGCTGAACTTCTGGCCGTCGAACGACCACATGTAGCGCTCCATGTTGCCGGTAAGGTGCAATTCAAGCTCACGGCCGGGTTCGCGACGGTCGGGCCAGGGAGTGAAAGATTTCAGATCGCGATAAACCAGCACACGGCGCTCGTTGGGATCAATACCAATACCCGCTTGGCCGTAGCGGGAGCCTGGCTGTACTTCACCAGCCGCCAGCATGCCGTTTTCGCGTGTTTTGCGCTGCTCGCTGGCCATACCTCCCATGCCCGAATGGTCCATGCCTTCCATGCTGGAATGATCCATCCCACCCATGTTTGACATGCTCGAGTGATCCATTTCCTCCATATTAGCGTTATCCATCCCCTGCATATTCGACATGCCGGAATGATCCATGCCGCCCATCCCCCCCATGCCGTGAGCGCCCATGGCTTCCATGCCGCGGTCGGCAATCTGACGGCGAGTAGGGATCTCCGCCTGCATGCCTTCGCGCGGCGCCAGCGTGGCGCGGGCGTAGCCGCTGCGGTCCATCGACTCAGCGAAGATGGTGTAGGCCTGATCATCTTCGGGTGCGACCACCACATCGTAGGTTTCGGCAACGCCGATGCGGAACTCATCGACGGGAACGGGCTGCACCGGCTGGCCGTCGGCGGCCACCACGGTCATCTTGAGGCCAGGGATGCGCACATCGAAGTAGGACATTGCCGAGCCGTTAATCACCCGTAAGCGCACACGCTCGCCTGGCTTGAACAGCGCGTTCCAGTTTTCCTCGGGAGAATGGCCGTTGAGCAGGTAGGTGTAGGTGCTGCCGGTTACGTCGGCGATATCCCGCGAGCTCATGCGCATCTTGGCCCACATGCTGCGCATTTCGGCCGTTTGGGCGAAGCCATTTTGGCGTACGTCGGCGAAGAAGTCGGCAATCGTGCGTTCCTGAAAGTTGTAATAACCTTCCATGGTTTTGAGATTGCGAAACACCGACATGGGCTCTTCAAAGGTCCAGTCGGTCAGCAACAGCACGTGCTCGCGGTCGTAGCGAAAGGGTTCACGCTCGGCGGCGTCGATAATTAACGGCCCGGCATGACCAAGCTGTTCCTGAAGGCCGGAATGGCTGTGGTACCAATAAGTGCCGTTCTGACGGACAGGAAAACGATAAGTAAAGGTTTCGCCTGGCTCAATACCGGCAAAACTGACGCCCGGTACACCGTCCATGCCCGGCGGTAGAATCAAGCCATGCCAGTGGATTGAGGTGGGTTCGTCGAGCAGGTTGGTGACTCGTAATACAGCGTCCTGACCTTCCTTAAGGCGGATCAGCGGGCCGGGACTGGTACCGTTGAGGCTAATCGGGCGAGCCTCTTTTCCATTAATCGGGATGGATTCGCGGCGGATAGCCAGCGACACATTAGGCCCCTCTTCCACGCCCTTTGAATAGACATTTGTGCGTCCCCAAGGGTTAGCCCAGGCGGGGCTTAAGCCCATCGCTGCGGCGGAACCCAATCCAAGTGCCGCGCTGCCTTTCAACACCTGGCGGCGTGAAAGTGGGTGGGTGATGATGTCCGAACACGTCATGTAAAACTCCCATCGCTGATGAATGACATCATATTGGGGGAGAAAGCTGAATCAACGCTGAAAAAGCAGTTAAGCGGAGGTGACGCCTGTCATTGGCAATGTGGTGATGACCCGAAGGCCACCCAACGGGCTGTGCTCAAACTGGCAGCGACCGTGATAACGCGCCACCAGCTGTGAGAGAATAGCTAGTCCCAGGCCATAGCCGGGGTGGTGCTCATCCAGTCGGGTGCCACGCTCGCCGAGGCGCACCATATCGCTTTCGGCAACGCCGGGGCCGTCATCGTCAATCGTTAAAGTCAGTGCGTCTGATGAGGTGCTAATGTGGCAGCGAATCTCGCTGGTGGCCCATTTGCCAGCGTTATCCAGCACGATGCCCAGTATTTCGGCGTAATCGTGGGCATCGATCGGCACTTGGTCGCGCGCGTCAATCGCCTGCGTCAGCTCGAACAACTGTTCAGAGTAGAGGCTACGAAACATCTCCATCAGACGTTGACTGTCACGGGTCAGGTGGGTCATGCGACCCGCATGAGGACCTGCGATGCGTGCACGGCGCAGCTCAGCATCCAGCTGGGCGTTGATGTCCTCGATGCGCATCAGCAATTTCCGGCGGCGGTTTTCATCAATCGGTCGGTTGCCGCTTAGTACTTGGGTAACGGCGGCCAACGGGGTTTTCAGCGCGTGGGAAAGGTTAGCGACCGACTCACGTGAGCGTTTAAGGCGCAGGTCAATGTCGTCCATAAAGCGGTTAAGCTGGGCAACAAGCGCGTCGAGTTCGTCGGGCGCTTTTAGCGAGAGGCGCTGGCGGTCGCCCGCTTGCAATGCTTCCAATTGATAACGCAGTTGCCAAAGCGGCCTTAATCCGCGATTGACGGCCAGCATATTGAGCGTGACCAGCACCGCGAGCATGCCCGCAGCGATGCCGCCCACCCACCAGTGCAAAGTAGCTAGGCCTGCTTCGACTTGGGAAAAATCCTCACCAATCAGCAACACGCCGTTGGCGCCTTGCCATTCGAAATGCTGGCGATACACCAATAAGTGTCGCTCGCCGCGCGTTACCTCGATCAGTGCATCCCCTTTTCCGTTAAGTAGTGGGGCAAGTTGTCGTTGCCAGACTGGGTCTGAGGCGCTGATCTCTCCGTTGAGGCGCAGCACGTAAAGGTGATGAAAGACCTGGTAGGCTTCGCTTGTCGAGGCTAGCGATGTGGGAACCGCCAGGCGGTCTTGTTCGAGCTGTGCGACCGCGTGGTCGGCTTCACGCTTGAGGCGCTCGCCCAGAAAGTCCTTGGCAAGATTTTGCAGGAATACGCCGTGCAGTAGCCAGGTCAGGCCGACTACCAGCAGCGCGACACCGCCCAGCCAGGCGAGCAGGCGAAACTGTAAGCTGCGTTTATTAACGTGAAACAAAAACGTATCCCTGGCCGCGGCGCGTCTGGATGATTGGCTTGCCAAGATACCGGCGCAGGCGAGCCACGTATACCTCAACCAGATTGGGTGCGGGGGCGTCTTGCTCCAACGCGTAAAGCTGTTCCAGCAAGCGCTCCTTGGAGTGAATGCGGTCCGGGTGGTGCATCAGGTAGCGCAGCAGCCGAAACTCGGTGGCAGTCAGCGAACGCCATGGGGTGTCTTCACGGCAAACGCGCTGACCGGCTTCGTCCAGAGACACCCCGTTCAGTGTGATGACTTGGGATAACTGGCCAGACTGCCTACGCAGCAGTGCCTTTAGGCGAGCCATCAGCTCGGCTTCGTGGAAGGGTTTGGTCAGGTAATCATCGGCGCCAGTTTCCAAGCCAACCACCTTGTCTTCCCAGGTGTCGCGCGCGGTGAGTATCAAAATAGGAGTGGCACGTTTCTGCTTACGCCAATGGGCGAGCAGCTCAAGCCCCGAGCCATCGGGCAGCCCAATATCGAGAATGGCAAGCGCGTATTCTTCGGTGGCCATGAACGACGTGGCCGCCTTAACAGTGGGGGCCACGTCGACCAGGTAACCGTTGTCTTTTAGACTCTCTGCCAAGCTTTCGGCCAGCAAGTCATCGTCTTCTAATAGCAACAGTTTCATTGGTAAAAGGTCTGCTTAGAAAGAAAAATTACCGTACATGCCGGATTCATAGTGGCCGGGGATGTTGCAGGCGTACTCTAACTCGTCAGCATTATCGGGAACTCGCCATAGTAGAGATTCGGTTTCACCGGCGGCAATAGTAACGGCTGCCATGCTACTACCATCAGACATATCGTGACCTTCGCCTTCTGACATGTTGGACATATCATGGCCTTCGCCACCTGCCATTTCTTGCATCATTTTACGATGTGCTTCTTGGGCTTCCTTGCTGCCGATCACGAACTCATGCTCAATACTGCCAGTGTTGGTAATTTCAAATTTCACGATCTCTCCGGCGGCCATTTCCAGCTCATCAGGGTCGAACCACATATCGCCTGCGTCGATGTTAATCGTGCGCTCAGCATCAGCATCGCTAAGGTCGCTTTCGCCGCCGCCGTGTCCAGGTCCCGCCCAGGCAGCGCCGGCAAGTATACTCAGTGAAAGAGCTAATAAGCTGGATGTAAGATGGGTCTTGCGCATAGTCATTTGCCTCCAAGGTGAGTGTGACTCGTTCTTTATACGTCGCCAACCTTAAACGAGCCTGAACTCGCCCAGAAAAAAATGATCTGTAGCAAACTTTCTTTTTCCGCAGGGTGGCATGGCTTGACCCAGGGGGTAACCCCATAGGTCGTAAGCTTTCAGTGGTTTTAAACATCACGCTATTGTCAGGAGGCCACCATGATGAACGCAGACTGTTTTGCAGTAATGGCCTCAATGGGCTGGTTAGCCTGGTTAATGCCCTTCATGCTTCTGTTACTCGTAGGATTGAGCATTGCCTCACTCATCAAATACCTGTTCAGCCGCGCCAATTAGTTCTTTCATTAATAGAGGATACGCTTATAAACCTAAAAACCACTTCACTATTGGTGTCAGGCTCGCTATTGCTGGGAGCAACAGCCGCCCAGGCAGGACTGCCTGATGAAGCAACGATGTACAAAAACCCTCAATCCGGCTGCTGCAATGAATACGCTCGCCACCTGGAAGAGCAGGGCGTAGATGTCACCATTGTGGACGATGCTGAGCTTGGCGAGATCAAGCAGCGGGCCGGGGTACCACACGGACTGGGTTCATGTCATACCATTGGTATTGGCGAGTACTGGATTGAGGGCCACGTACCGATGGAAGCCATCACCAAGCTATTTGAAGACCAGCCTGACAGGCATTGGCTTGGCCGGTATGCCGATTGGTACGCCGGGCATGCCTGGGCCACAGCAGGAGCCCTACGAGGTTTATAGCTTTACCGATCAGGAAGATGAGCCATTCATGACACTTGAGCCTTAATGACGCGAGCAGGCGGTACCTGCTCGCGGCCTAATAGCACAACATCATGGATTAACTCTTTGCCTGCCCTACCATGCGGTACAACGTGCCATCGCGATGAACCCAGTGGTGGAATAAAGCCATGAACACATGTCCTGCAATGAGTACGGTCAGCAAATAAGCAATGGGGCCATGTATTGCTTGCGAGGCTTCTGCAAAGGGTGTGCCAATTCCCTTGGAAACCAAATGATCAAATAACCGAATTCCAAAACCTTGTAGTAAACCACTCACTGGGGCCGCAACCAATAAGGCATAAATAGATAGATGGCCTATCAGCACCGCCTTACCTTGATGCGGAGGGCGATTGCGTATTTGAAAAAGCAGCCAAACAATTCGCAGCCCAACAAGCGCTAAAATCATAAAGCCCACAGTGGCATGCCAAGGCTGAAATAATTGGCTGAATGCATTACCCGGCTGCCAGTTGTTCATATAAGCACTAGCGAGCTGTAATGTCACCAGCAGCGCGGTTATCCAATGTAGCAGGCGGCTAACCGAGCCGTAATATTTCTGTGAGTCGTTAATAGCCATCCAAATTAACCCCGCTGATACTTGCGTTGGAGATGACAACACCCAAGGGACGGCGGTAGGTAAGGGATTGGGCGATGGAAAGACGATACCGCCAAGCTGTTAACAACATACATTTTGTATTTCATACAATTTCCTAATCTGAAGATGCAGGAAACCATATGTCATAAACCTGAACAGAACCTTAAAAGAACTATTAAATGAGGTTAATTTTTTTACCCTGGTCTCCCCGGTGTTTTGCCAATCACTATCGGAAATTGATGTGACCCTCAGCGCGTAATATCGGTCGTCAATCTAAAAAGGCAAATTCACCACTTATAAGATTTTATTGCCAGGAACCGCTTCCTCAAGAATGTTATCTAAAGCAGTTCGTGCGCTCAGTGTCTCTCGACTGGATATTCAAAATGAATTAGCAATGGCATCAAGCTTTTATGGGTTGTACACCGAAAAATCAGTGCTCTTCGGTAAGTATTAGGGAGACTCTGAATAAGTCTCCGAAATCAGCGATAATACGGCCATCGTCAACTGCCTAGGATTCATTACCGCATGGATCAGATCACTTTCTCCGAAGCCGAGTACCAGAACAAGAAGCGAAAGAC
>NZ_JAMXSI010000020.1:0-28092 GCF_024124705.1 Halomonas sp. Mc5H-6 | reverse complement strand
TTTCCGCCTAAAAGGCGGGAAACGGGCAAAAAACACACACATAACGGGAGAAGCGTGTCTGAATCTTTGATTTTTTGTCGACTCAAACCGCGATTGGCGATAATCGGCAGTTATTCAGACCTTCCCTTAGTTTACGTGCCATGTTGATAGGCTTGTTTCTGGCCGCCGTTATCGGTGCCGTCGTGCTGGCCGTCACCGGCTGGACAACCAATCAGCGCCTGATCGACTCGCAGCGTTACATCACCAATGATGTAATGCCATTGCAGAATGCCAGTCGCGAAATGGTGTCGACGATGGGCGCTTTTGGCCAGCGTCACGCCGATCTGCTGGCGGCTGAAAGCGAAGCTGACATGGCTGACATTACCCCGCGGGAGACGCTTTATGAGCGTTTCAGCCAGGCGCGCAATGACTTGGCCGCCGACGATACCGAAACCCAGTCAAGCCAGTTGGCCGCTCTTGATGAGCACTACCAGACCCTGCTGGAGAGCGATACTTCACTGCAAAACGTTCGTCAGGAGGCGCTTGCTTTGCAAGCACAGATGGATGAAAAGCTCGCCGAGATGCAGGCGCTGATCGGTGAGGTCATGAACAGTGCCGGCGATATTGCCGGACGGACCGCGCTGGTTCAGGTGCGTGAACAACGTGCGCTTGAAGACCGCCTGAATGCCTGGCGCCAGGACGGAATGACGACATTGCCTACCGGTCTGCTGGATAACTTGTTCAGCAATGAAGCGGATGTTACCCGGCTAAGCAGTGAAGTGCGTATCGCCGTGGCGATGCTCGCCGACCTGGGGCGACGCTTGATGCAGGTCGAAAGTGAAGATGAACTGGTTAATCTGCGTTACAACCAAATTGGCCAGCAGATTGGCTTGGCCCGCCAGTCGTTGGCAGGTATTACCCGTTCGCCAAGCACCGATACTGAGCAGATGGAACTGGTGAACGGGCTGGATGACATTATTGTCGAGCTGGAAAGCTTGATGATCAGCGACGACAGTTCGGTTTATGCCTTACGCCAGCAGCAGTTGGACCGCCAGGCACAAGTCCAGAACGAGCTGAATAACGTCAGCCAGGCAATGACGCAAATGGGCGATGCCTTGACCGACGTGGAAGCCTACGCTGTCGAGCAGGCTGACACTGCCGCTGAACAGGCCGAAATGCTGGCCAATGCAGGGCGCACGCTATTGATTATCGTGACCCTGGTGGTGATCGCGCTGCTGGCAATCTTCGGCTGGCGTACCATGGTCCGCGTGCTGGGGCCGCTAACGACCATGCGGCGTCAGATGGAAAATATCAGCGGAGCCGCCGGTGAAAACGCCGACCTTTCCATGCGCCTGGATCTGCAGCGTAATGACGAAGTCGGGCAAACGGCCCAGGCCTTCAACCGCATGATGGACACCTTTGAAGGGATGGTGGCGCAAATTCGCCAAAGCGCCGAGGTGATTGCCGCGAGCAGCCGTCAGATTGCCACCGGCAATGAAAACCTTTCTCAGCGTACCGATCAGCAGGCGGCTTCGCTGGCGGAAACCGCCTCCAGCCTTGAGCAGATTACCGCGACGGTCAAGCAGACCGCCGATTATGCTGATCATGCCAAAGGCGCGAGCACCAGCGTTGACCAGCGCGCCCGTTCTGCGGGGGACGTCGCTCAACGCACCACCGAGGCGATGGGCAACATCCGCGAATCCAGCGAAAAAATCACCAGCATCATCAAGGCCATTGACGATATTGCCTTCCAGACCAACCTGCTGGCGCTGAATGCCTCGGTGGAAGCGGCGAGGGCGGGCGAACAAGGTCGCGGTTTTGCCGTAGTGGCCCAGGAAGTCCGCAAGCTGGCGGGGCGAAGTGCTGAAGAAGCGGCACAAATTCGCCATCTGGTCGACGACAGCGTGGCCAAGGTCAGCGAAGGCGAGCATTTGGTCAACGCCTCCAGTACCCACCTGCAGGAAATCGTCGAGAGCCTAGGTGAAGTCACGCGCTACGTGACGGAAATCGCGCAGGCGACCCATGAGCAGTCGTCCGGCATCGAGCAGATCAACCAGGCGATTGCCCAGTTGGATCAGGTGACCCACCAGAATGCCCGCCTGGTGCAGGAAGCCTCCACCGAAAGCCAGACCCTCGACGAGCGAGCTGGCGACATGAATCTGCTGGTAAGCCGATTCCGGGTTGGTGAAGACGCCGGTCAGCGGCATTTATCGCTACCGGAGCAAAAAGCCGCCCCCCGTCTTAGCTAGAAAGCCTGTGTACCCGCCGCATCACGCAAGGTGATGTGGCGGGTGTAGTAATGGCCTACTACCCGTCTTTTATCTACGCTTGCTACGCTCAATACACACGCGACTTCGCGTGGTAATGCTATCTTGAGCAATGCGGTTGTTGATCGCTGATTGATAACCACGTTGCTGATAACAAGGAGACTTGAGATGAGCAGCAAGCGTATTTTAATGATTACCGGCGACTTCACCGAAGATTACGAAACCATGGTGCCGTTCCAGGCGCTGATGGCGGTGGGCCACCAGGTAGACGCGGTATGCCCCGACAAAAAGGCGGGGGATAGCGTGGCGACGGCGATCCATGATTTCGAAGGCGACCAGACCTATACCGAAAAACCCGGCCACCGGTTCGCGCTCAACGCGACCTTCGCCGATATCGATCCGGCAGACTACGATGCATTGGTGGTGCCCGGCGGTCGCGCGCCGGAGTATCTTCGCCTGAACAAGCAAGTGCTCACCATGGTGCAGCACTTTTTCGAGGCCGATAAACCGGTAGCGGCGATCTGTCACGGGGCGCAGCTGTTAGCTGCTGCCAAGGTGCTGGACGGCAGGCAGTGCTCCGCTTATCCGGCCTGCCAGCCTGAGGTAGAGCTTGCCGGGGGGCGCTTCGCCAACCTGGAGGTGACCGATGCAGTGACCGATGGCAATCTGGTTACCGCGCCCGCTTGGCCTGCACATCCTGCCTGGCTTGCCCAGTTCATGGCGTTACTGGATCGCTGACATCATCGCCGCTGAACGATTACGCCCAGGTGATATGGGCGTAATCCTCCATGGCGGCTATGCTGGACATATGAATCACGGTGAAGAGACGTTGCGATGTGCAAACTGTTTATCGATGCAGACCCGACGCTTTGGCAAAGCGCTAGCCACTCGCTGCGCATTGACGGCATGGTGACCAGCGTACGGCTGGAAAATTATTTCTGGCAGATACTCGGTGAAATTGCCCGGCGTGACGGTATGAACACGGCGCAAATGATCACGCGGCTGTATCACGAATCCATCGCTGCCGGGCATGATGCGGGCAACTTTACATCATTCTTGCGCGTATGTGCGCTGCGCTACCAGGCCTTACAGCTAAGCGGTGATATACCGCAAAATCTGGAGGTGCCGATAGCCACGCTGGATACCGAGCCGATGGTTCGTCGCGACACTCTCCCGCAGGCAAAGCAGGTCCACTGACGTTCTATTCAAGTCGTTCACGCAGGCGATCAAGGAAGGTGTCAATGCGTAATGCGTTGGTGCCGACATCGCTTGCGCCCAGCCGCGACGCCGAGCGCATATCCACCCTTACGCCGTTTTCCTGCTCGGTCAGGCGAATCACCACGTCATCCTTGAAGCCAAACCAGGGCGTGGTGGCCGTTGCCTCAATGGTATTGTCAGTCACCGTTTCAATCTGCCAGCCAGCAGCTTCCACCTCCGCCTGAGCCGCGCCAAGAACGCTCGGCGCCGGTGCCGATACCACCAGAGGCGCCACCTCAGGGTAAGCTTCCTGTTGTTGGCGGGCGGTTTCTTCACCGGGATAATCAACGGCGTTGGGCGCGGCTTCTCTGGCATCGCGCAAGGCATCAAAGGCCGGTGGGTTCTGCGTGTCGGTGGTAATATCATGAATCACCGGTGCCTGCTGAGCACGCTGCCAATGCTGCCACGGCAAATAAAGCAGCGCGACGGTGCCGGAAAGGACGACAATCGCCACGACACCCGCGCTAAAGCGGCGGGTCATCGCGCCGAGGATCAGCAGTAGTAGGCTCAGGCCCCCAGCAGCGGCGGCCAGGTAGACGCCATAACGCAGCAGGCTGAAGGCATCGCCGAGTGGGATGAACTCCCAGCGGTAAGCGGGGCCTGCAAGGCCCATCAGTATGGCGGCCCCGAGCAGAGCAAGCACGCTCAACCATGCCAATAGGGTGGGCCATTTGCCCCCTTTCGGGTGCTGAGCGCTTGATGGTGTTGCCATGCCTTTCTCCCTGGGTTTAAAGCGTTAACATGTTCAAGTTATCTTCAGCATAACCAGCTATTGATCGGTATGTCTGTTTTCCCTGATAAGAGAGCCTCTGACCAAGATGCCCCAACGCGATAACCACTCCGCCATAGCAAAACAGGTGCGCGCATTGCTGGCAAACGCGCCTCGCGATGCATTGCCCATGACCTATCAGCAGGTGGCAAATGCGCTAGGGCTTACGCCACCCCGCACGATCCAGCGCGTTGCTCAGGCGCTCGAGCAGCTCATGGAAGAGGATGTGGCCGTCGGTCGGCCAATGGTCGCGGCATTGGTCGTCAGCCGCCAAGGTGCGGGGCTTCCCGCCTCGGGTTTTTTTGAACAGGCGGTGGCCCTGGGGCGTTTCCCTGCTGATGCCCGCCAACATGAAGCGCTCTATATCGCTGAGCGTGACAAGGCGCTTGAATCGCGACAGGCTTGAATCTCGAAAGGGGCCGTTGCAACCACGCTATCCTTTGCGCAGTGGGTCGAGTAGGCCGCTCAGGCCGTTATGGTCGATCTCATGCATTAAGTGCAACAGTTGACCGATTTCGCCGGTTGGAAAACCCTCCCGCGCAAACCAGTTCAGGTAGGGCCCGGGCAAGTCGGCAATCAGCCAGCCTTCATATTTGCCGAAGGGCATTTTACGCGTCACCAGTTTTTCCAGGTCTTCCGGGTTCATCTGTTGATTCCTTGCAGGCTCGATTGAAGCATCTTTTAGCGTTTCAAAACGCTATTATCAACGCGTAATGGATTTTATTTTTGCGCGGCGCGCTCTAGGATAAGGCAATCCGGCCTGGCTGGCGCAAGGCGTTGGCCAATCCAAAAGTGCCATAAACACAATTCATGCTTCAGGAGATAACCATGAGCCTTTCCCCGTTCCATCTGGCAATTCCCGTCTACGATCTGAATGCCGCGCGTGCGTTTTATAACGACGTCTTTGGCTTGTCTGAGGGTCGCTCAAGCGATCATTGGGTCGACTTCAACTTCTTTGGTCATCAACTGGTGATCCATGAACACCCCAAAACGCCAGGCCAGGAAGAAGTTCACACCAATCCGGTCGATGGTCACAATGTACCGGTACCGCATTTTGGTGTGGTGCTTGGCTGGGACGAGTGGGAGGCGCTGGCAGAACGCCTCAAGGCCCGTGACACCGACTTCGTGATCGAGCCCTACGTGCGTTTCAAGGGCGAAGTGGGCGAGCAGGCCACCATGTTCCTGCTCGACCCGTGTGGCAATGCGCTGGAGTTCAAAGCCTTCAAGGACATGAGCCAGTTATTCGCCAAATAGCCCTTTTTTCGAGATAACATAGTCTCAAGAGCGCATGCTCAAGAGCGTATGGCCTGTTCCTGGCGACGATGCTGCAACGGCGCGTCGCCAAAATAGCGCTTATAGTCGCGGCTGAATTGCGGCACGCTGCGGTAGCCCACCGCCTGTGCCGCCTGGCTGACGTTATGGTCGTCCTGCAGCAATAGCTGCTGGGCCTTGATCAACCGCAGTTGCTTGATGTACTGGGTCGGCGATGCCCGGGTGATTTGTTTGAAGTGCTGATGAAAGGTCGAAGGGCTCATATTCGCCTGCCGGGCTAGCTGATCAACGCTGTAATCGTTGGCAAAATCGCGATGCAGCAACGACAGCACCTGAACGATGCGAGCGTAATGGCCGTGCCCGCGCACCAAGGCCTTGAGCGCTGGCCCCTGTTCGCCTTTCAATGCCTCAAAGACTACATCGCGTATCCGAGCCGTGCCCATTGTGTTGAGTTCTGCAGGCTCATGAAGGGCTCTCACCAGGCGGGATACAGCCGCTTGCATGCCCGGTGTCATGGCCACCGATGCCATGGGCAGCGTGGCTTGGCTGTGGTTGGGTGCATCGCCCATGGTGGTGACCATCTCGCTGAGCAGGGCGGGCTCCAGTTGGATAGAGACACCCAGCAAGGGCGCTTTAGGCGAGCCGTAGGTTTCACATTCAAACGGCAAGGGCAGGGTCTGTACCAGGTACTGGCCCGGGTTGTAATGAATTTCCCTATCGCCCAGATAGCCGATTTTTCGCCCCTGGGCGATGATAATCAGGCTAGGCTGATAAAGCAGAGGCGTCCGCGGTTGGTGGCGGTCAAGGCTGAGGAGCGATACGCCGCTCAATGGGGTAGGCGTCATGCCTTGTTGACCCACCAATGGGGTGATGGCTTCGGCCAGCTCGCTGATGACCGGCGTTTCGTCGACGCCAGGGCTGGCTATGTCGTTTTGCATAGCGGCCTCATGATAATATTTCCATTCATGGACATAATTGTGACAGGTTTTTAGGTATATTTTGTTATTTTATAGCAATTATATGGAGGATCGTGCAAAAGTTTCGTAGCTTCATTCATCGCTAAAAGTGTCTATCGGGTCAATACTGGGTATCAGTCCCTAGCTATCAGGGAATCACCTCAACAAGGAGCCTTATTTGATGAGTGAAGCAAAAGCCTACGCCGCCTTTTCTGCTGAAAAACCGCTAGCCCCGTTTACCTTTGACCGCCGCGAGCCCCGCCAGGACGATGTCGCTATCGATATCATGTATTGCGGCGTTTGCCACAGTGACCTGCACTTCGCTAAAAACGATTGGGGGATGACCCAGTATCCGATTGTCCCCGGGCATGAAATCGTCGGCCGCGTGACGTCCGTTGGTGACAAGGTAACCCGCTTCAAAGAGGGGGATATTGTCGGCGTTGGTTGCATGGTGGATTCCTGCCGTACCTGCTCGGCCTGCCAGGATGGTGTGGAACAGTACTGCCTGAACGGCTTTACCATGACTTATGGCAGCGAAGACCGCCAGGATGGCACCATGACCCAAGGGGGTTACTCCAACAAGATCGTGGTCAGCGATCACTTTGTGATGAAAATGCCTGATGGCATTGACCTGGCGTCTGCTGCGCCGATCTTGTGCGCCGGTATTACCACCTACTCGCCGCTCAAGCACCACGGTGTGGGTGAAGGTCACAAGATTGGCGTCATCGGCATGGGCGGCCTGGGCCATATGGGCGTCAAACTGGCGAAAGCTTTGGGCGCCGAAGTCACCGTATTTACCCGCTCGGATGCCAAAGTGGAAGAAGCCAAGCGTAACGGTGCCGATCACGTTGTGGTATCCAGCGACCAGGCGCAGATGGACGCCGTAGCAGAAACCTTCGACTTCATGCTCGACACCGTGCCGGTCCAGCACGACATTAACCCGTACCTGGCGTCTCTCAAGTATGACGGCACACACATTATTGTGGGTCTGCTGGAGCCGATTGAACCGGCCATTGAAGGGTTCAATCTGGTCTTCAAGCGTCGTGTGGTCGCCGGGTCGCTGATTGGCGGTATTGCAGAAACCGAGGAAGTGCTGCAGCTATGCGCCGACCAGGGGATTACCTGCGATGTTGAAATGCTGGATATCAACAACATCAATGAAGGTTTCGAGCGTATGGAGAAAGGCGATGTTCGCTACCGTTTCGTCATCGACATGGCAACTATCTAACGTTTTTTAGGTTCAATCTAACGTTTTAAAGTTCAATCCCTAACGTTGTAAAGCCAATCCAACGCTAGCCTAGGTGACTGCCCGATGACGAGCCGACCGCTCCTCATCGGGCTTTTTATTAGACCAAAGTCTATATTTCTCTAGTACGACTTCATTTTCTGCGTTCCCTGCCGATAGGCCTTGATACCTATTCTTAAAAACCCCAAGGGATCAACAGGATGAAGCACCTCTCGATTAAATGGAGCCTGACCGCCGCGCTGGTTATCTTACTGCTGATGATCGGGCTGATTGGCGGGCTGGGCTTTTACTCGAATACCACCAGCGAAAACGCGCTGCACGAGCTGGCCATCAACAACGGAGAGCTGGCCAACGCCGCCAACCGCACCCAGGTCAACGCACTACGTGCCCAGACGTTTCTTGATCGCTATGCCAGTTTCAGCATGCAAGGGAACCCGGAAAAAGGTCAGGAGAGCCAGGCGATGGCCCAGGCCGCCGTTGAGACCGCCGACCAGCGTTTTGAGCAGTTCCGACAGGTCGAGCTTGCCGAGGATGATCCCCGCACGGAATACGTTAACGACATGGTGGCGACCTACGATGCGTTCGTGACCGAAGGTATTAAACCCCTGCTGGAGGCGGCACCGTTCCAGATTCAACGCAGTCAGGAAGAGTTAAGCGAGCTGGGTATGGCCTTTGACGAGGCCATGCAGGCGTTCACCCATTATGCCAATCAGCGCAGTGATGCCATGCTGGTCGAGGTTTCTTCGCTGAACCGTATCGTCGGCATCATCGCCATTGTCCTGTTGGTCACGGCCGTGCTGGCGACGCTGATCATGCGCATGGTGATTGTACGCGGGCTGGTCACGCCGCTGCGTGAGGCGGTGGGGCACTTCGAACGTATTGCCAGCGGCGACTTGACTGCCAACATAGAAGATCGGGGACGCAACGAGGTAGGTCAGCTCTATAAAGGGTTGGCTTATATGCAGACCAAACTTAAATCGCTGGTGGTCTCGCTACGCGAAAGCAGCGATAGCGTATTCAGCGGTACCGGCGATATTTCCGCGGGGAGCCAGGACCTTTCCGCGCGCACGGAGCAGCAGGCCGCCGCGCTTCAGCAAACGGCCTCCAGTATGGAACAAATGGCCACCACCGTGAGCCGTAATACCGAAACCGCACAAGAGGCGGATCAGCTGTCGGTGTCGGCTTCGCAGTCAGCGGAAAGTGGTGGCAAGGAAGTGGCCCATACGGTGCAGTTGATGCGTGATATTGCCACCAGTGCAGAGCGCGTCAATGACATCATTGGCGTGATCGACTCGATTGCTTTTCAAACCAATATTCTGGCGTTGAACGCCTCGGTGGAAGCGGCGCGAGCTGGCGAGCAGGGGCGCGGGTTTGCCGTGGTTGCCAGCGAAGTGCGCCAGTTGGCAAGCCGCAGTGCGGAATCGGCCAAAGAGATCCGCCAATTGATCGAGGCCACCACCGGCCAGATTCATCAGGGCGCGCAACAGGCCGAGAGAAGCGGTGAAACGATCAATGACACTGTGGATTCCATCCGCCAGGTCACCACGCTGGTCAGCGAAATCTCCACCGCCACGCGTGAACAGAACAACGGCATCGAACAGATAAACGCCGCCTTGACGGAAATGGACTCGGTGACCCAGCAAAATGCCGCGCTGGTGCAGCAAACCAATGTGGCCGCTGCCTCGCTGGAAGGTCAGGCAAAACAGCTTGCCGCGCTGATGGCAACCTTCCGCCTGGAAGAAGGCGATGCCGCGCAGCCCAGCACTGAGTCTCACAAACCTGACACCTCGCCCTCACAGCCCGACGCCACACTGGCGGCGCCGGGTGCAGAACGTCCGCGCAGCAAGCAGCAACCGGCTACCGCGCAGCAGGATAACGATGAGTGGGATGAGTTCTAGCAAGGTGTAAAGCGTGGCCCCGCCTCAAGCGAGGCGGGGCCACGCGGGTCAGACGCTAGCCGATACCCTTAAACGGACGTAATCGGCGGTCCAGTTGCCCTGCGCATCGCGCAGGCTGTGGGCCAATAGCAGTTGGGTGTTGTCGATCACGGATTCACGCAAATCATCCTCCAGGCCATGAAAGAAAGGGCTGGCGAAGGTATTCAGCCAGCCGGTCATGCCGGTGGGGAGCCGCGTTGGACGCGGGATAAGCTCAATCGACTCGACCTTGAACCCGGCGGTTTCCAGCAGGTGGCGATAATCTTCCGCCGTGGGGAAATACCAGGGGTAGCGGCCGCGGGCACTGATACCGCGGAACTGCAGCGCGCCAATCAACGCGGTGCAAATAGCGGCGACATTGCCATGCCCGCCAAATTCGGCGACAAAACGCCCGCCCGGTTTCAGGGCACGTTTGATACTGGCCAGTACCGCTTGCGGATCGAGCATCCAGTGCAGCGCCGCGTTGCTGAACACTGCGTCGAATTCCTGATCGAACGGCATCTGGTAGGCATCCATGACGCGTGCATTGAGCCCGCGCTCCTGGGCGGCGCTGACCATCTCTTGCGAGGCATCGATTCCCACCACCTCAGCCCCGCTCTTGGCGATGCGTTCGGTTAACACACCATCGCCGCAACCCAGATCCAGAATCCGCTCACCCTGCTTGGGGGCAAGCAACGCAAGCACCTCGCTGCCCATGTCGGGGACGAAGTGAGCATGCTGGGCATATCCTTCAGGATTCCAGGATTGCCGAATCGACTGGCGTGATGTATCGGTCATAAATGCATCCAAGCGTGGTGTTCCGTTAAAACCATTGGCTAATTATAGCGTGACATCAGGTTTGGTGCGTTGTTCGCAAGGCGTTTTACTGCAACTCAAGGGTTGGTTTTTTGTATCTGAAGGGATCTGATGCAAGTAGGTGGGTCCGTTAGCAAATCGCTGTCCTATTTTCGAGGTTGCCGCTAGGCTAATAGCCCGTTGTTTTGTTGGATCTTTGGATTGTTTGCAGAGGATGCAAGGTTATGAGCCAGGAAGTACATCACGCAGAAGATGATTTCGAAGGTGGCCTGGATGCGGAAGCAGCCGGTGAGCAAGAGACCGACGGCAACATCGAGCGCGCCAAGCGAAATCCCAAAAACGCCGAGCAACAAGAGGCCAAAGAGTTGCCTTCCCAGGCCGCCGCCGTTCACCAGCGCCTGCGTATGGATGGGCAAAAGGAGCTAGCGCGCGGTTCGATGGCACTGCTGCTTTCAGCGGTGGCCGCCGGTATATCGATGAGCTTTTCCATGGTGGCGCGGGGTGTCATGCACGCCAGACTGCCGGATAGTGATGTGGGGTTTCTGATCGAGTGCCTGGGTTACACCATTGGCTTTATTGCCGTGATTCTCGCCCGCCAGCAATTGTTCACTGAAAATACCGTGACGGCCGTGTTGCCCGTGATGAGCAACCCGACACGGAAAAACTTCGCTTTCCTGGGGCGCCTTTGGAGTGTGGTGCTTTTGGGTAATTTATTGGGCGCGGCGCTTTCTGCTGCCACGTTTCTGTATATGCCGATGTTTGACGCGGCCACCCATGAGTCATTTATCGCGATAGGCGAGCACATGATGGAAAACTCGCCCTTCGAAATGTTCGCCAAAGCCATTCTTGCGGGCTGGATGATCGCCACTCTGGTGTGGCTGATTCCCGCCGCCGGGCAAGCCAAGGTATGGGTCATCATTATCATTACTTACGTCATGGCGATTGGCGAATTCACCCATATCGTGGTGGGTGCAAGTGAAGGGTTTTACCTACTGATGATCGGTAATATCAGCTGGAGCGAGCTGCTGTTCCAGTTTGGCCTGCCTACGCTGGTGGGTAACGTAATTGGTGGTACCTTTATTTTTGCGTTGATCAGCCACGCGCAGATCCGCGGCGACAAGGATCTTTCTTCGCGGACCTAGCCTGGCCTTTCCCGGCGGAGCAGGCCGACATCTAGCGATGCTCTGGCGGGCCCGCGGGCATGCTCGGGTGAATTGGCTATACTCGACTGTGAAGACCCCGCATAACAACAACGTGGCTCAGGAGGTTCTGATGACCCTAAAGCGTGCCTACTGCCTGCTGGCAGCCTTTTATAGCCTGTTACTGGTAATCGGTATTATTGCCGTGCTGATGGGGGGCGGTACGCTGCTCGCGGCGGTGTATCTGGTCGTCGGTTTTTTTGCCGTGCTGGGGCTTTGGGGAATAAGCCTTCAGCGCAGCATGATGAATCCGCGCATGTGGCGACCGCTGGCGGTTGCCCTGGCCGTCGGTGCGGTCGTGCAATTCGTGGTGATGCTGCAAATGTCGGTGTCAGGTGTCACGCTGACATGGGTGCTGACCAGCAGCATCTTTGCCATTCTGCTGGCGATTATGCTCTATCACTACGGTAACCGTGATCAGCCCCTGTGGGCCACGGAAGACGAGAGAAGTGATGCCAACCGATTGAGGGTCATGCTCCAGCAGCAAACTGCGCTCACCGCGGTTCACCGCGAAGGCGAGCGTGAAAACCATGCCAATGTGTTCAAGGTAGGTAACGAGTACGAGGCCAATATCACCCGCCACTCGCCGGAGGGTCAGGAAGCTTTCAGCGAACGCTTCCGCCATCCCGAGTCCTTGGTGTTCTTCCTGGAAAAGTTTGCCAGTATCACCATCAACGACTTTCAGCGGCCTGCGACGCCCGGCTAATTCGGGCGTCTTCTACGGATGGTTGGTGGGTGCTTATTCCACCAGTTCCAGCAGGCGGTCAGGGTAGTTGGTGAACAGGCCGTTGACGCCCATGTCCATCAGACGCTCCATTTCCTCGGTTTCGTTGATGGTATAGACGTGTACCGGCAAGCCGTTTTCCTGGGCTTGCTGGATAAAGTCGGCGTCAATCACCTCCCGGCCGTCATAAATGTAGTTCGTGCCGATACCCACGGCATAATCGGCGACTGCCTGGAAGTCTTCATCGGTAATCTCGGCGGGCCCCGGCGTCACGCCTGTCCACTCCACCAGTGTCGAATCCTCTTCTTCGCTCGGGTAATACCACACCAGCTGGATCAGCGGCACGTCAGCGTTTAATGCCTGCACTTTTAACAGGCTGTCCTGCTCGAAGGATTGCACCAGTACGCGGCCGCTCTCGATCATGTCGTGTTCTTCCAGCTTTTCCACCAGAGCTTCTTCCAGGCCCGGGTTCAACTGGGGCGACTTGGTCTCGATATAGTAGCGGGCATCGTGGCCAAAGTGCTCGAATAGCTCATCCAGGGTGAGCATCTCTGCCCCTGCAAAGTCATCGCTTGCGCTATCGGGATTTGCCTCGTTGAACCAGGTACCGGTGTCCAGCGCCTTCAGCTCTTCCAGGGTATAGTCGTTGATCGCACCTTCGCCGTCGCTGGTACGGTCAATGGTGTCATCATGAAACACCACCACTTCACCGTCGGACGAAAGCTGTGCGTCCAGCTCCAGGTAATCAACCCCCCACTCATGGGCCAGTTCGTAGGCTGCCATGGTGCTTTCCGGCGCATGGCCGCTGGCGCCCCGGTGGGCGATGACTTGAAACGATTGCAGATCTTTTAGCTGCTGCTCCAGCGGCGAGGTATCCGCCAAGGCGGCGGTCGTGGCAGCACCCGCGAAAAGACCCATCGATACGGCGGTCACTAGCGGAAGACGTTGCATAATTGTTTCCCTTTATTGAATGTGCGTTTAATAACACTACCCGCTTTCGAGGATTATGCCAAATGAGTCACGTTGTAATGCCTGTTCAGAATAGAAAAGTCACTGATCTCACTGAATTACCCAGAAGCTGCTAGTCTGTGAGGCTGACAAGTTACCATCTTCCGAGCAGATTGATGACCCAACCATCAGGCATATTAACCGGCGTTATCCCTTTTATAGTCGCGCTTCTGGTAGGCGTGGTGTTGGGTAGCGTAGTGCAAACCCAGTTCAATCTTGCCGCGCTTCAGGCGCTGGGCGTCGATATCCCCCCAGGGACGCGTATCGCCACGACCCTGCACGACCTGGCCAGCTTTGCGCCGCTGTATGCGGTGCTGTTTTCGGTGGGCTTCGTCGTGTCGCAAAGTGTGGCGGTGGCATTGTCATGCTGGCTGGGCGGCCGTTTTTCAGTGTGGTTATGCACAGGTGGTGCAGTCGTGGGTTTGTGGGCGACGCTTTGGCTGGTCAATACACTGGCCCCACCGCCAACCTTGATTGCGGCCACGCGAGGAATTGCCGGGCAGGTAGCCATGCTGGCGACCGCGGGAGTAGCCGGGGCTGTCTTCGCGGGGCTGCGTCGTCATGCCCAAGACGCCAAGCGTCCGCGCGGTTTTTCCGGTTTCGCGGTGTTGCTCGCTGTCGGTAGCCTGGCTGTACTGCCTGTCATAAGCCAACCGGCCCAGGCAGACCTGACGTATCATATCGAAACGCTTGCCGACGATTTGGCGCACCCCTGGTCGCTCGCCTTTCTACCTGACGGGCGCATGCTGGTCACCGAACGCCCTGGGCGACTTCGGTTACTGAGTGATGATGGCGAAAAGCTGGTGGAATCGCTGGCTGGCGTGCCAGAGGTATTGGCCGCCGGGCAGGCAGGGCTGTTTGATGTGGCGCTGTCACCGCAGTTTGAAGACGACCGGCAGGTGTATCTCAGCTATGCCTGTGGCACTGCGCAGGCCAATCACACTTGCCTGGCCCGAGCTAAGTTTGCAGACAACAGCCTGGAAAACGTCAGCGAGATATTTCGTGTCCAACCCGCCAAGCAGGGCGCTGCCCATTTCGGCGGGCGCATCGCCTGGCTGCCGGATGGCACCCTGATACTGACACTGGGCGATGGCTTTGATTACCGCGAGGAGGCACAGAATCTGGGTAATCACATCGGCAGCATTGTGCGGCTAAATCCGGACGGCAGCGTGCCCCAGGACAATCCCTTTGTGTACTACGGTGACGCTCGCCCGGAAATCTATAGTCTTGGTCACCGCAACGTACAAGGGGTGGTGTTCGATGACCAGCATCAGCGGCTGATCGCCCACGAACACGGCCCGCGGGGCGGTGACGAAATCAACATCATCGAAGCAGGTGCTAACTACGGCTGGCCAATCGCCACGGGTGGGCTGGATTACACCGGTGCACGGGTGACGCCGTTCGAAGACTACCCAGGTACCGAACCACCGACGCTTGAATGGACGCCCTCGATTGCACCTTCCGGCATGGCGCTCTACAGCGGTGAGCTGTTTCCTGAATGGCAGGGCGACTTGCTGGTCGGCGCACTGGTCAATAAAGAAGTGCGCCGCGTGCGGTTATACGATGACGCTTCAAGTGCCGAAGACGTAGAAGGGCTATTCGGCGAGCTTGAAGAGCGCATTCGCGATGTGCGCCAAGGTCCGGAAGGCGCGATCTACCTGCTCACCGACAGCCCGGAAGGCAGGTTGCTGCGGGTGAAGCCAACTCATTCATCTGCTATAAGCAATTAACGATTCTCTTGCCGCCCCTGGGTTGAATGTCGTCTTTTTTGTCAGCATTTACTCTACACAGGCAACTCACAAGGAGACGTTATGACGGCGTTAGTGATTGGCGCGAACGGACAGATTGGCAAACAGTTCTGCGAGCTGGCCCAAAAAGCGGGCACGCCCATCAAGGCGATGATTCGCAGCGAAGAGCAGGTGCCGTGGTTCAATGACAGAGGTATCGATACCGTCATTGCCGACCTGGAAGACGACTTTTCGCACGCCTTTGAAGGCTGTGACCAAGTGGTCTTCACTGCTGGTTCAGGACCGCACACCGGGCCGGACAAGACCCTGTTGATCGATCTTTACGGGGCCATTCGTGCTGCCGATATCGCCAAGCAGAAAGGTCTCTCCCGCTACCTGATGATCAGCGCGATACGGGCCGAAAACCCCATGGAAGCGCCCGAGAAGTTGCGCCCCTACATGGCCGCAAAATTCGCCGCCGATGCCCATCTGCGCAACAGCGGCTTACCCTACGTGATTCTGAAACCCGGACGTTTGACGGATGACGTCGCCAGCCAGCAGTTTGCAAGCTCAATCGACGAGGCCGGTGACAATCAAATCTCCCGCGCCAATGTCGCCCATGCGTTGCACTACGCACTGCAAAGCAGCGTTACCAACCAAGAGTTCGCGTTGCTGGACGGCAAACGGTCGATCGACGAGATTATCAAGTAGTACGTTCTCAATGAGCCACCAGCCTTTCAGGCATTGACCCCCTTCATGCCTTCCGGCGTGTAGCGCTCACCGGTCACCGGAAGACGCGCGGTGGCCGCTTCAAGCCGTTGCTGCTCGTCGGCGGACAGGGTGATGGACGTTGCTGCCGCATTCTCTTTAAGGTAGCGAAGACGCTTGGTGCCCGGAATCGGCACAATGTTATCGCCTTTGGATAGCAGCCAGGCCAGCGACAGCTGCGCCGGGGTGCAGCCTTTATGGTCCGCCATTTCACCGATGACGTCGGCGATTCGGCGGTTGGCATGCATGGCCTGTTCAGAGAAGCGCGGCAGGTTAGGGCGAAAATCCCCTTCGCCGAAGTCGGTATTTTCCTGAAGTTTTCCCGTTAAAAAGCCACGGCCCAGCGGCGAGTAGGGCACAAAGCCGATGCCGAGTTCCTGGCAGGTGGGCAATACGGCTTGTTCAACGTCTCGCGTCCAGAGCGAGTACTCGGTTTGCACCGCTGTCACCGGGTTTACAGCGTGGGCACGGCGCAGGGTGTCTGCGCTGACTTCGCATAGGCCAATGTGGGCAATTTTCCCCTCTTTCACCAACTGCGCTAGGCTCTCCATCGTCTCTTCAATTGGCGTGTCCGGGTTAACACGATGGACGTAGTAGAGATTGATCTGCTCAATGCCCAGCCGTCGCAGCGATGCCTCGCAGGCTTGTTGGGCATAGTGGGCGCTGCTGTCCAGGCTACGTTGATATTCTCCAGGGTTGCGCACAATGCCAAACTTGGTGGCGATACGGACCTTAGGCTTGTGACTGGCGAGAAAGCGGCCAATCAACGCCTCGTTATGATGCGGCCCGTACATATCCGCCGTGTCGAAAAAGTCGATACCTAGTTCTACTGCCCGGGCCAAGACCCGCAGCGACTCGCTATCGTCCCGAGGGCCGTAAAACTCGCTCATCCCCATGCAGCCTAAGCCGATAGCGGAAACGGTTAGATCGCTGCCTAGCGTTCGTTGTTGCATGATATTCCTCCAGAAGTGACGCGTTCTTGAGTGGCGCCGTAACAGCGTGGCACTATCCGATAATGAAAAAAATTAACGAATTAGATAAAACAGTTTCCGATCATGAAAAACACATGCCGCGTGGCTGGGTATGGGACGATACGCGCACCTTTCTAGCGGTGGCGCGCCACGGCACGCTGAGTGGTGCCGCCGCCGAGCTGAATCTGGGCATCGCCACGCTCTCCCGGCGTATCGAACGGCTGGAGAACGCTTTAAAACTGCCGCTGTTTGTACGTCAGCAATCGGGCTATCAGCTTACCGAGGAGGGAGCGGGGCTAATCGATAAAGCCGAAGCCTTGGAGGCGGCAGCGGCGGCCTTTTCCAGCGGGGTTTACAATGCTGCGCAACTGAGCGGCAGAGTGCGTTTGGCGACCGCTGAAAACCTAGCCACGGCGCTGATTCTGCCCGCATTGCCGCAATTTCATGCGCAGTACCCTGGCATCACGCTTGAACTGGTGACCGATATCACCACCGTCAACCTGCACCGCCGCGACGCCGACTTGGCACTTAGAATGGTCAAGCCAGAGCGGGGCAACGTCACCCTTCGCCGCTTGGGTATGCTGGGTTTCGGGCTTTACGCGAGCCCCGGCTATGCAGCGCAGCGCAAGGCTCATCATGATGCGGGCGATTACGACACGGATGCCTTTATCACCTGGGGCGACACGCAAGCGCATTTGCCCGCCGCCCAGTGGGTTGAACGGATGCTACGAGGTCGCGAACCGGTGCTGACCACCACATCATTGGCGACCCAGCTAGCGGCGGCCAAAGCGGGGCTGGGGATCGCGGTACTGCCGCACTTTCTGGCGCTGGAGGCTGACCTCGTTTGCCTCGAGTCCGACATCGGCGTGGATCAGCCCATCTATCTCGTCATCCAGACGGATCTCACCCAATCAGCCCGTATCCGGGCCGTAGTGGATTTTCTTGCTGAACTAGTAGCCAGCAACCGTGAGCGCTTGCGTGGGTGAGTAGAGGTAAAAAGGCGGCATAAAGCTGTCTCGGCACGCTTGTTGAGCAGCATGGAAGTGTTGCGCTACCTTGCGGCTTGAGTAAAAAAGGAATAATTTATACTCATGAGCGACTTTGAGTATGATGATGACAAAAGCGTAGCCAATCGGATAAAGCATGGAATTGACTTTCTAGATGCTCAGGCGCTTTGGAATGATCCTGATTTGCTGGAAATTCAAGCCAAATCTGATGATGAGCCGCGTTTTCTGATGATAGGGCTGATTGGTGATAAACACTGGTCTGCCGTCATCACCTACCGAAATGAAAAAATTCGACTCATTTCGGTAAGGCGCTCGCGTAAAAGAGAGGTAGAACTCTATGAAAGCTAACGACTTTGATCAAAAATTTGACCAAGGTAGCGAAGATATTCTTGATGATCTTGATTTATCCACTGCACACCGTGTTAATCAAGATCCGAAGCGTATCAATGTCGACTTCCCCGCTTGGGTGGTTGAGTCCCTGGATCGTGAGGCCGCTCGTATAGGCGTTACGCGTCAATCTATTATCAAAGTTTGGCTGGTTGAAAGGTTGAAAGCCGAAGCGAGTCACAAGCTTCCGGATAACACGCAGCCTCACTAATGCCTTCGCATTTATCTCCCAAGCTCCCCCTTAAGCCATTCCGCCAGCGGCTCGCTGCGGCGAGGGTGGGTGAGTAAGTCGGTTTGGCTGGGCAGCCACAGGCAGAGGCGGGCGGGGGTTTCGATGCTGCCCCAGGGGGCAACCAGTCGGCCGCTCTTCAGGTCGTCTTCCACCAATAGCGTGGGGGCAATCGCCACGCCCAACCCCGCCACGGCCGCTTCCATCAGGTAGTAAAGGTGCTCAAACCCCTGGCCTTTACGTAGCGCCGCTTCAAGTTGTGCCTGTTCAAGCCCTTGGGCGTTGGCCCAATGCGGCCATGCCTGAGGGCGCGAGGCGGTGTATAGCAGCGTGTTGTCGAATAGCGTTGCCGGGTTGGCGGGGTCGCACTGCGCGGCCAGTGGCGGGCTCGCCACCGCGCATATCTGCTCCGGGATAAGCTCGACGACGTCCACCTCGGCGGGCCATGGCGGCTCGGAAAACGCAAGGCTCGCGCTGGCGTCCGTCTGCTTTTCAGGATGCTCACTTTCGCTAACCACCACTTTCAGCTTGAGGTCGGGCAGGTCACGGTGAAGGCGGTCCAGCCGGGGAATCAGCCAGCGGGCCAGCAGGCTGCCGGGGCAGGCGAGGGTGAAGGGCGCTTCCTCCACATCACGTTTGAGCGCGGCGCAACTATTGCGCAGCTGAGCAAAGGCGTCACTCAAGCCGCTTTGCAGCTTCTCGCCGTGGGGTGTCAGCACAATGCCGCGGCCCGCTTTGGTAAACAGCGCCTCGCCAAAATGCTCATCCAGGCTTCTTAATTGGCGGCTGACGGCGCCGTGGGTCACGCTCAACTCCTCGGCAGCAGCGGTCACGCTGCCCAGCCGGGCAGTGGCTTCGAAGGCGCGCAAGGCGCTAAGCGGTGGCAGGCTATTGTGCATTGATGTGTGACTCCAGCTCACATGTTGGTGACATCTTATCGATTTTTATCTTCACGCGCTTGCCTTAACGTCATCACATACTCAACACGCATTCAGAGGTCGTGATGAATCAACCTGTAGACATATCCCAGAGCCTGCCCGATGCCAACGGCCTGTTTGGCAACTTTGGCGGCCGCTTCGTCGCCGAAACCCTGATGCCGCTGATTCTGGAGTTGCAAGACGAATACACCACCGCCAAGAACGACCCCGAATTTCAGCGTCAGTTGGCCTATTTTCAGGGTGACTACGTGGGGCGGCCCAGCCCGCTTTACTTCGCCGAACGGTTGACCGAGCACTTTGGCGGAGCCAGCATTTATCTCAAGCGCGAAGAGCTCAACCACACCGGCGCGCACAAGATCAACAACTGTATCGGCCAGGTGCTGCTGGCCAAGCAGATGGGCAAGAAGCGCATCATCGCCGAAACCGGCGCGGGGATGCACGGCGTCGCCACCGCCACCGTGGCGGCGCGCTTTGGTTTGCCCTGTGTGATCTACATGGGCACGACGGACATCGAACGCCAGCAGACCAACGTGTTCCGCATGAAGCTGCTGGGTGCGGAGATCGTCCCCGTCACCTCCGGGACCGGCACGCTCAAGGACGCCATGAACGAAGCCCTGCGCGACTGGGTCACCAACGTCGACGACACCTTCTACATCATTGGCACCGTGGCCGGGCCGCACCCGTACCCCGCCATGGTGCGCGACTTCCAGGCGGTGATTGGCCATGAAACCCGCGCCCAGATGCTGGAAAAGCATGGTCGCCTGCCGGATTCACTGGTGGCCTGCGTGGGTGGCGGCTCCAATGCCATCGGCCTGTTCTACCCGTTCCTGGATGACCCGGACGTTCACATGGTCGGTGTGGAAGCGGGCGGCAAGGGCGTCAAAAGCGGCCTGCACGCCGCCAGCCTGAACGGCGGCACCCCTGGGGTACTGCACGGCAACCGCACCTACCTGCTGCAAGATGAAGACGGCCAGATTACCGACGCTCACTCGATCTCCGCCGGGCTGGATTATCCCGGCATCGGGCCAGAGCACGCCTGGTTGCACGAGCAGAAGCGGGTCGAGTACGTCTCGGCCACTGATGACGAGGCGCTGGAGGCGTTCCAGATTTGCTGCCGCATGGAAGGCATCATTCCCGCCCTGGAAACCGCCCATGCGTTGGCAGAAGTCGCCAAACGCGCGCCCCAGCTTCCCCGCGAGCACTTGATGGTGATCAACCTGAGCGGCCGTGGCGACAAGGACATGACCAGCGTTGCCCATCACCTTGGCGATAAATTCGGAGTGAAAAACGTATGAGCGCGATCCAGGACAACGCGATGAACGCTACCGTGAGTCAGACCATGCGCAACCCAACACGTCTTGACCACTGCTTCAGTACACTCAAGCAGCAAAATCGTCCGGCACTGATCAGTTACCTGACCGCCGGCGACCCGGATGCCGACACCTCGCGTCGCCTGCTGCACGGGCTGCCTGCCGCCGGGGTGGATATCATCGAGCTGGGTATGCCGTTCAGCGACCCCATGGCCGATGGCCCCGCCATTCAAAAGGCGGCCCAGCGCGCCCTGAATAACGGCCAGACCCAGGCCAAAACGCTGGAGATGGTGCGCACCTTCCGCGAACAGGACAGCACCACGCCGATTGTGCTCATGGGTTACTACAATCCCATTTACCGCTACGGCGTTGAGCACTTCTTGACCGATGCCGCCCGTGCCGGAGTCGACGGCCTGATCGTGGTGGACCTGCCCCCCGAACACGACGAAGAACTCTGCCAGCCCGCGTTTCGGCACGGCATCGACTTTATCCGCCTCGCCACTCCGACCACCGATGCCAAACGCCTGCCCCGAGTGTTGGCGAACGCCTCCGGGTTTATCTACTACGTCTCTGTAGCGGGCGTGACCGGCGGCAGTGCCCCCACATCAGAACGGCTGGAAGCCTCAGTTTCGCGCCTGCGGGAAGATACCGAACTGCCCATCGCCGTCGGCTTCGGCATCCGCACCGCCGAGCAGGCGGCAACCATTGGCCGCTACAGCGATGCGGTGGTGGTGGGCTCCGCACTGGTTGACTGCATCGAACACGCCACGACGCCTGATGAAGCCGTGGAGCGGGTACACGGCCTGGTGAGTGAGCTGGCGGAAAGCGTCAGGGCCTGCCGGAGGTAGACCGAAGTGGAGACGGCGCTGTGGGGGAGGAAACTCATGGCTATTAAATAAAAAGCGAAATAGGGGCTATAAGGTGATTTGCGGTTGGATCATGTCATCGCTATCGGAGTGCTAAAACGCTCAGGACACAAGCGGCCTCCACACATGTTCGGCACCAATCGACAGCGCCACGGCGACCAATAGCCCCGCCATCAGCCAGTTGAAGCCCTTCACGACCCGCGCGCTCTTAATACGCTCACCCACCAGGCTACCGATGACCACGTAGCTACCTGGGGCGCCCGCCGCCATGGCGGAAAGCCCCAGCGCCCAGATCACCAGGATGACGCCCTGAATGCCCGCCGCCGGAAACTGAAGGGTGGCTATGGGCAGGGTCGCGACGATGGCCTTCGGGTTGAGCAGCTGCATCACCAGCCCATCGCGAAAGCTCAGCAGGCGCGGTGCATGGTCAGGCTCGCCCAAATCCGCGTTGGCGCGGGCAATCTTGACGGCCAGGTAGACAATGTAGCTACAGCCCAGCGCACTCACCAGGATCAGGGCGTTACCGCTGATCCAGGCAGCGCCCGCCCAGCCCAACACCAGCAGGTACACAAGCATGGCCATTCCCACGCCCAGGCAAAACCCGACCGACTGTCTGGCCTGGCCATTGATGCCGACATTCAGGCCGAGCAGATTTACAGGCCCAGGGGTGTACATGACGCCCAGGGCATAGGCGACGATTGCTAACATGGTGGAACCTCTAAGTGGGGTGTGGCTAACGCGTGATATCGCGCTGGTATTGGTGGGGCGTCATGCCGTAGATGCGCTTGAAGCGGCGATTGAAGTGGCTAAGGTCGGCAAACCCAAACCGCAACGCCACCTCATTCAGCGGCGCCCCCTGATCCAGCGCTGCACGGGCCGCATTGATCCGGCAGTTAATCACGTACTGGTGAGGCGTCATGCCGTAGTGCTGCCGAAACAGCCGCAAAAAGTGGTACTTGGATAAATGCGCGGCCTGGCTGATGTCGTCAAGCGACATATCCGCTTCCAGGTGGGCGTGGATAAACGCCCTGGCAAGGTCCAGCAGGGCATCCGGGCGTTGCGTGATGCGGCTGGGTTGAACACGGCCGCCTAGCTGAACGGTTCGCTCAACCACCTGATAAAGCGCATTTTCCTGGTCAATGCAGCTACCGGCGTGGGTACTCACCAAACGCGCTAGTTCCAGAATGGCGTGGCGCAGGGGCGCATCCTGAATCAGCGTTTGGTCGGAACGGAAGCCTGTGGCGCTTTCGCGGCCAAGTACCTCGGCGAACAGCGGCGTTACCTGTTCCGGGTGGGCATACACCATTAGGTAGTCCAGCGCTTGTGCGCCGCCCGAATGCCCGTCGTGGACTTCCTCAGGGTTGAACAGAATCACGTTGCCCGGCGGGCTGCGATGAAACTGCCCACCACTGAAAAAGTCCTGACGCCCGGCCAGCGTGACGCCAAAGGCATACTCCTCATGGGCATGCGGGTCGTAGCTGAAATCCTCAATGGCCGCCTTCAGCACCGTCAGTGTCGGCACATGATGACTCTTGAAGAACTCAAACCGGCTGGCGTTACTCATGCCGACCTCCCCTGATGAAACCCAACACCTCGAAACACACCCCCAGCTTATGCCGACAATGTCACTGATGCTTGTACATAATTGCTCATTGACTGTGCAATGATGGGCTATCGCTAGCGAAAACCACCAAGGATTCGGCATGAGAAAACTCTTTTCACTGATGATGGTGCTGCTGTTGGCCGGCTGCGCCGTCATTGAGCCGCAAGCGGAACGTGACGCCCAGCGCGACGCCGGTCTGGCCATCCAGGGAGTCTACGAGCGGGCGCTGCCGACACTGTCCGAGGACAAGCAGCGCCACTTTGCCCAGCGGCTCTACCGCCTGACGGGGGAGCCGCGCTGGCGGGCCCTCAATCGTGCCTATGGCGAGCGTCTGCTGGCGCGCCTCGGGGTGGATATCGTCGGCTTGGCCGAGCCCGGGTACGCGGCTGCCCAAAGCCGAGCGATCGTTGACGACTACTCGCAGCGCACCGCCAAGCAGCGTGCCCGACGCGCCATGTTGGGTGAGTGGGGAGAGATCGCCTTCGCCCGGTCGCTGTTGTTCCGGCTGGTCCAGGCCGAGTATCACGACCTGTTGCCAGCCGTTGAGAACCGCCAACGGGCGCTGGACTACCTCGCCGAGGTCGACTGGGAGCCTTTCCTGACCGACCCCGCGGTGATCGAGGTCTATGCCGCTCAGGTGGCCAACTATGTGTACTTCCTGCACCAGCTCGGTGTGATGGACCTGCGCCAAGAGGTGGAGGCAGCCTTCCGTCGCTACTACCCGCCCGAGCGAGTCGCCGAGCTCGACGACGCCGAGTACCGTAACTGGCTCTACGGCCTGACCCACTTCGTCATCGCGGACAGCCGCTACTACCAGCGGAAAGTAGACCCGGAAGTGCACGCCTGGGTGCTGGAAGCGCTGGAGCGGGAGGCAGCCGGTATCATGGCCCGGGCCACGGCCGACATCCAGGCCGAAGTGGCACTGGCCTTCCAGCTTGCCGGTTGCGACGACCACCCGCTGGTGGGCCGGGTGCGCGGGGCCCTGGTGGCGGCGGTAGACCCGCCCAGCGGCATCATCCCCTCACCCTCAGGGGAAGTGAGCCTGTCGGGTGGTGAACATCGCAACGTTCTGGCGATCATGGTGTTACGCTGGCCGGGCCGCCTGCATCCCGGCCCCGACCTCTCGGACGAAATGGGCGGGCGCTGAAAAGCCCTGACGGCCAGCGTGATGCCAACGTCATACTCTTGAGGAATTTACATGGGAAAGCTCTTTTCACTGATTATCGTGCTGGCGCTGGGTTACGCTGGCTTGTATGTCTATTACGGCGTGGCCGTACAACAGGAAGTTGAACAGCAACTGGAAGATCGTGGGCTGTCGTCCATCAGCGTCGATGACGTGACGTACGGGCTGACGGCGCCGGTCAGTACCTCAGCCAATATCGCCATCACCGTCACCTACCGCGGCGCCCAAGCGACCGTGGATATGGCCGTGCAGGGGCACCCGGTGTTCTCTGACGAGGTCAGCGTCGAATTTGACGGCCTCCAGGCGCTGCGCCTGGGTATCAACTTTGGGCAGTAAAGGAGCCTTCATCATGTTGACCGGCCTGAGCGCATTTCCGCTAACCCCCATGAATGAACAAGGGATCCATGAGCAGGCGTTTACTCGCTTGGTGACGCGCCTGGCGGAAGCCGAGGTGGACTCCATCGGCGTGCTGGGCTCGACGGGCAATTACGCCTATTTAAACAGTGACGAACGCGCCCGCGTGGTCAAACTGAGCGTGGAAAGTGCCGCCAAGGTGCCTGTTATCGCCGGTATTGGCGCGCTACGCACCCGCGATGTGCTGATCAACGCCGAACATGCCCAGCAAGCAGGCGCAAGCGGCGTTCTGCTGGCGCCGGTGTCGTATCAAAAGCTCACCGATGAGGAAGTGTTCAACCTGTACGAGACGGTCTGCCGCTCGCTGAGCGTACCGCTCTGCGTGTACGACAACCCCGGCACCACCCACTTCCAGTTCAGCGACGAACTGCATGGGCGCATCGCCCAACTGCCCCAGGTGCGCTCGATCAAGATATCGCCGGTGCAAAACGACCTAACCGCTGCCAAGGCGCGCGTTGCAGGGCTGCGAGCTTTAATCCCTTCTGATGTGACCATCGGCATCAGCGGCGACCCGGCCGCCGCCACCGGGCTACTCGCCGGGTGCGATGCCTGGTACTCGGTGATCGGCGGGCTCTACCCGGACATCCCGCTGGCGCTCACCCGCGCCGCCCAAGCAGGCGATACCGAGCAAGCGATGGCCCGCTCCCAAGCGCTCGAGCCGTTATGGGCGCTCTACCGTGACTACGGCGGGAGTCTACGGGTCGCCGCCACCATCGCCGAACTCACCGGGAAGGTCAGCCAACCTTGTTTGCCCCAGCCGCTGAACACGCTGCAAGGCGCAGCCCGTGAAAGAGTCAAAGCCGTTGTTGATGAGCTTTCGTTAAGTTGAAGGCACGGTACCACCATCAATCACATACTCCGTACCTGTGATGGTCGCCGCCAGCGGTGACGCCAGAAACGCAATCAGGTTGGCTACTTCATCAGGCTTCGAAGGGCGGCCAATCGGGATGCCACCCAGCGATTCCATGATGATCTGCTTGCCACCTGCGTAATCGGTACCTGCGTCTTGGGCAATGCGCTCGGCCAGCGCAACGGCGGCTTCCGTCTCGATCCAGCCGGGTGAAACTCGAACCACACGCACTCCTTTGGGCGACACTTCCTTGGATAAGCTCTTGCTATAGGTGGAGAGCGCTGCTTTGGCCGCCGCGTAAGCCGTGGTGGATTCGGGCAGGGGGAGTTCACGCTGAATGGAGGTCACGTGGATAATAACCCCATTGCCCTCAGCCAGCATGCCGGGCAGCAGGGCGCGATCCAGCCGTACGGCAGGAAACAGGTTGATGTCGAGCTCGCGCTGCCACTCATCCTCCCCAAGGGCAGCGAACCCGCCGCCGGGCGCGGATGAGCCACCCAGCACATGAACGATAATATCCACTCCGCCCAAGCGTTCGTTGACTGCCTCGGCCACGGAGGAACAGCCTTCGGCAGTGGTTAAGTCAGCAGCAACAAACAGCGCTTCAGGCAGCTCAGCGGGGCGGGTGCGGGCCGCGGTCAGTACCTGCGCGCCTTCCTCGCGAAAGAGTGCCACCACGGCAGCGCCAACCCCTTTGCTACCACCGGTGATTAAAACGCGTCGCCCGTTCAAGTTCAGGTTCATTAGTGAATCTCCAATGACTGGATTTGCGCATCGGCAAGCTGGAAAGTGTGATCCAGTTGCACCGGGCTGCCGGGGAAGTCGCCGGTCACGGTGGCGGTAACCACCATCGTGTTGTCTTGATGGGAAACACTGACCGGCTCGACGCGATACGCAATCTTGGCACGGGTGGCGCGCAGCCATGACTGAATAGCGGTGCGCCCGCGGTGGGTTTCTCCCTCATCCGAGACACAGGCATCTTGGGTAAAGCAATCGCCAAGGTGGGTGTCGTCCGCCCCGTTGCTGATGCGGAAGTAAGTGGTGATCGCGTCTGGCAGTGACAAACTCATGATGGTCATCTCTCGCAAGGGTTAATATGCGAGAATCTTCTACCTGGAATTACGCGTTAGCAAGAACGCACAAAAAGGTAAGTGGCTTACCCATGAGAAAGATTTATACGCCCGCTACCGCCGCAAGCGATGTGGAAAATATATTAAAAATGCTGGATGGGCGCTGGAAGCTGATTATTCTCTTTCATCTGTTCGATGGAAAAGTGCAGCGCTACTCCGATTTCGGAAAACTCATCCCTGAGATCTCCCAGAAAATGCTGGCCCAACAGCTGCGCCAACTGGAAGCGGATGGCATTGTGGCCCGAAAGGTCTATCCCCAGGTGCCGCCAAAAGTGGAGTACCGCCTGACCGAATGGGGGCAAACGCTCTGCCCGGCGCTGGATGCCTTGCTGAAATGGGCAGAACAGAAGGACCACTTCAGCACCCCTGCCGAGCAAGACGAACAAGATGATGCCGCCTCCCAATGAGAGCCGCCTGATGCACTTCCGCACCATGACCATTCGGGGCTATGTGTTTAGAGACAAAGTCACTTGCGGAGGGCAGGGCGCTTCACGAGTCCGCTACCTGGTGAGTGCAATAAAGGCTTAAGGGGGTATTCGCCACCTTTAGCTACGTTAGCCTGCGAGGCATCTTAGTCCTGGACGTCGTCCAGATCATTCCCCTGTTCTCTGGATGGCTTGGTCTCGAAGCGTCGCATAGACTTGATCGCCCCGGGCTGGGTGACGTCTATAACACGCCATCCCGAAATGATGATGGCTTCTGCTTGCTCTTCGCTAATAGGCTCTTTACGGGTAGTACGGGCCATCTTCTCTCCTCCTTGAGAGTTATCACTGGTTAGCTTTCACTATGGCAGACCATGGCGAAACCTGCCTGGTTTGAGAGGCAATTTAATCAAGCTGGGCCTCGATTGCAGTCTTATCGATCACCGACCAGACTTCCTGAATCTTATTATCATGGAAGAGGTAGAACACGTTCTCGCAAAACGTCACGTTTTGCCCATTCACCAACAGGCGATTGTATCTGTGCCGCACTGCTGGGATTATTAATGACCATATAGCGGCAAGGAGACGTGAATGAAAGCCATCGTGTTTGACGTATTTGGCACTATCGTAGATTGGCGTTCCAGTTTGATTCACCAGTTCGGCGAGCTAGAGAAAGAGCTGGATATTGAGCTACCCAGTGAAGAGTTGGCCGATCAATGGCGCCAGCTTTATGCACCTTCAATGGACAGGGGAGCTATGGTGATTTCTGGTGTATGGAAGCCGGCTGAAAGGGTGGCGTATCCTGTTGGTTGATCACCGCCAAGATCACAACCAACAGAGGAATGATACGCCATGTCCAAGTCTAACCTGCACGCTCT